>NZ_CAUQPH010000139.1:0-8993 GCF_963519925.1 uncultured Stenotrophomonas sp.
GACCAGCCGTGCTTCGCGCGCCACGCCAGGTAGTCGAACAGGCCGGCGCGGTCGATGCCGGCCAGGCCGCCACCCGCGCCGTCGCGCCAGCGCGCCAGGCCTTCCAGATCGCGCCGGTAGCTGTCCAGGCTGGCCCGGGCCAGGCCCTGCTCGGCCCAGATCGCATCCAGGAAGTGGCGGATCAGCGTGGCATCGTCGGCGCGCAGCTCGGGCAGGTGCTGCACCAGCTGGCGGCGCGCGGCGGGGGTGGTGGTGTCGGGCATGCGCACAGGATACGGAAAGCGGACGCCGGCGCAGGTATGCTCGGCGCATGAGCGCACCTACCGCTGTGGCCACGGATACCGCCCGCCCTGCATCGCTGCTGGTGTGGCGACTGCTGTCGCTGCTGTATGACTTCTTCCCGGCGCTGGCGCTGTGGATGCTGGTCGGCGCGCTGTTCACCGCCGGCTATGCGGCCGGCCATGCGGTGCGCGACAACATCGCCCCGTTCAGTGCGTTGCAGTGGCTGCTGTGGGGGTGTTGCTGGACGGTGACCGGGCTGTACGCCACGCTCAGCTGGCGGCGCGGCGGCCAGACGTTGGGCATGCGGCCGTGGCGGTTGCAGGTGGTGAGGGCCGATGGGGGTGCGCCTACGCTGGGGCAGTTGTGGGTGCGTTATGCGGTAGGAACCGTGGGGGTGCTGCTGGCCGGGTTTGGGTTGTGGTGGGCGTTGGTGGATCGGCAACGGCTGACGTGGCACGACCGGGCAAGCGGCACCCGGTTGTTGCGATTGCCGAAGCGATAAGAACGCGGCGCAGACCGCCTGGGCCGACCAACGGTCGGCGCTACCGGGCAGGTCAACGTTCGTTGGGGGTTCGCAGGGGCTCGTGTTGCATTGGCGCCATGCATCCGGAGCCGATGGTGAACCATCGAAATGCAACCGGCGCCCATGGTTGGTTGATCCGGATCCCGATGGGCCGGTAACAATTCGTAGCCCCGGCCGTTGGCCGGAAACCGCGCGCAGCGCGGCTCAAGCATCCAACACCGGTCCAACACCGCTTGCGACCATCCCACCCGCGTTTAGACCCGACCGAAGCCGCCCGTCAGCCCATCACCCCGACTTGCGCCGGAACAACATGCCAGACACCACCAGCATCACGATCGGCGGCAGCGCGTAGGCGATGCGGTAGTCGAACTTCAAGGCACCGGCCATGCGACCGAAGAACAGCTGCAGCAGCCAGAAGCCCAGCGCGAACAGGATGCCCAGGAACAGGCGCTTGCCCATGCCGCCGCTGCGCAGCGACCCGAACGCGAACGGCACCGCGGCCAGGCACAGCGCCAGCACGTTGAGCGGGTAGAACCAGCGGCTCCAGTAGATGTCCTCGAAATCGCGCGCATCCAGCCCGTTGCGCTTGCGGTACTCGATGCTGGTGCGCAGGTCGCGCGCGGCCAGGTTGCGCGGCTTGGAGAAACCGGTGGCCAGCGCGCCTGCATCCAGCTGCGAATCCCACTTTTCCGAGGCTGCGGTGGTGCGGGTGGCCGAGCGCTCGCCGAAGGTGTCGCGACGGACCTGGTTCAGCGTCCAGCCGTCCGCGCCGTGCACCACGGTGGCAGCGTGGGTCAGTGTTGCAATGCCGCCGTTGGCCGCGATCTGGTACAGCCGCACGTCATTCAGGGTCAGCTGGGTGCCCCCTCCGGGCAGCAGCTGTTCTTCGCCGCTGCCCGCGCTGAGGAAGGTGTCGCCCTCGCGCACCCAGATTCCCGAATAGCGTGAGGCGGACAGGCTCTGCCCGGATTTCGCGCTGGCCTTGATGTTGTCGGCACGCTCCTGCGCCCACGGCGCCAGGGTTTCGCCACTCACCACCATCACCGCGGTCATCAACGACAGCGCGATCGCCACCGAGGCGCTGAGCCGCTTGCGCGACAGCCCCAGCGCGCGCAGCGCGGTCAGTTCCGAGGTGGCCGCCATCTGCCCCAGGCCCATCAGCGCGCCGATCACCGCCGCGGTGGGGAAGAACGTGTAGGCCCGGCGCGGCACGGTGTACAGCACCCAGGCCACGGCATGGCCGAGCGTGTAGCCGCCCTTGCCCACGTCCTTGAACTCGCCGGACAGCGCCATCACCACGTCCAGGCCGATCAGCACCGCCCAGGTCAGCAGCACCGTGCCGAACACCGCACGGCCCAGGTACACGTCGAAACGCATCGGGAGCAGCCTCATGCGGTCCTCCGCGGGCGCGACAGCCGGCCGTCACGCAGGTACATCCATATCGCCAGTGCCAGCAGCGGCAGGCTCAACCACCACAGGCCAAGGTTGGCCGGCAGCTTGCCGTCCGCGATCCAGCGGGTACCGATGAACATCAGGTTGGTGCCGACCATGTAAGCGAGGAAGGCCAGCATCATGCGCCCATAGCGCTGCTGGCGCGGCGAACTGCGCGCCAGCGGCAGGGTCATCAGCGCGAACGCCAGTGCGATCAGCGGCGGGGTCAGGCGGGAATGCAGCTGCGCCTGGGCCTCGGGCCGGTCGTCGCCGAACAGCTGGGTGGTCGGCAGCAGTTCGGGGTCATCGGTGTCGCGGGTGTCGGCACCGTCGGGCAGGGCCACGTCGTTGCTGGCGAAGGTCATCAACCGGTAATCCAGCCCGCCGTTGCCGGGGCCTTCGATCTGGTGGCCGTCTTCCAGCCGCAGGTAGCGCTGGCGCTCGCCTTCGAAGAACATCTTGCCGCGCTCGGCCGAGGCCACTTCAATGCGGTCGCCGCGGGTGCGCTGCACGAAGATCCGGCCCAGGCTGCTGCCGTCGGTGCTCACCGCGGACAGGTAGACCACCCCGCCGTTGGGCAGCATGGTGAACTTGCCCGATTCCAGCCCGGCCATGACCAGGCTGCGGTTGGCATCGGCGATCAGCCGCTCGCTGGTGCGGTCGGCCCACGGGCCCAGCCACAGGGAGCACAGCGCCACCAGCCCCACCACCGGCAGCACCAGCATCAGCACCGGCCGCAGCAGCCGCCTGGGGCCGACCCCGATGGCGGTCAGGACCGCCATCTCTGAATCCCGGTACAGCCGGGCCGTGGCCAGCAGCAGGCCCAGCATCAGCGCCAGCGGCAGGATCAGCGGCATGTAGACGATGAACTGCAGGCCCAGCTGGGAGAACAGCAGGCGGGCCGGCAGGCGGCCGTCGGCGATGTTGCCGAGGATGTCCACCAGCACCCCACCCACGCTTACCACCAGCAGGACGATCAGGGTGGCCAGGAAACTCTGGACGAAATCACGCAGGAGGTAGCGATCGAGCTTCGACATGGGGCGGTGGTTTAAACTCTCGGATTCGTTCGCGTGGCTGCCCAGTCTACTGACGGGACGTAAACAGCTCGCGATTGTACGGATTTGCCAACGGAATCTGATCAATGGCCCTCGAATTTACCCTGAACCACGCTGCCCCGGCCTCGGCCGAGGTCGACTGCGTCATCGTCGGCGCCTACGCCGACCAGACCCTGAGCCCGGCGGCGCAGGCCCTGGACGCCGTTTCCGGCGGTCGCCTGGCCGCCCTGGTCGCCCGCGGCGATGTCAGCGGCAAGACCGGCGCCACCACCCTGGTGCATGACGTGCCCGGCGTGACCGCACCGCGCGTGCTGGTGGTCGGGCTGGGCGAGCCGGCCAAGTTCGGCGTGCCGCAGTACCTCAAGGCCGTCGGCGACGCCGGCCGCGCGCTGAAGGGCGGGGCCATCCGCCACGCCCTGTTCACCCTGTCCGAGCTGCAGATCAAAGGCCGCGACGCCGCCTGGAACATCCGCCAGGCCGTGATCGCCGCGGACCACGCCAGCTACCGCTACACCGCCACCCTGGGTACGAAGAAGCCCGAGGCCGCCGGCCTGGCCAGCCTGGCCATCGCCGGTACCGATGACCAGGCCCTGCTCCAGGGCCAGGCCATCGCCGCCGGCGTGCAGCACGCCCGCGAGCTGGGCAACCTGCCGCCGAACCTGTGCACCCCGGCCTACCTGGCCGAGTCCTCGGTCGCCTTCGCCCAGGCCCACGCCGGCGCCGAGGCCGAGATCCTGGACGAGGCGCAGATGGAAGCACTGGGCATGGGCTCGCTGCTGGCCGTGGCCCGTGGCTCGGCCAACCGCCCGCGCCTGGTCGTGCTGAAGTGGAACAACGGCGGCAGCGCCAAGCCGTACGTGCTGGTCGGCAAGGGCATCACCTTCGACACCGGTGGCGTGAACCTGAAGACCCAGGGCGGCATCGAGGAAATGAAGTACGACATGTGCGGTGGCGCCAACGTCATCGGCACCTTCGTCGCCGCGGTCACCGCCAAGCTGCCGCTGAACCTGGTGGTGGTGGTGCCGGCGGTCGAAAACGCCATCGACGGCAATGCCTACCGTCCGTCCGACGTGATCACCTCGATGTCGGGCAAGACCATCGAAGTGGGCAACACCGACGCCGAAGGCCGCCTGATCCTGTGCGACGCGCTGACCTACGCGCAGCGCTTCGAACCGGCAGCGCTGGTCGACGTCGCCACCCTGACCGGGGCCTGCATGGTCGCACTGGGCCACCAGACCGCCGGCCTGATGACCAAGCACGACGACCTCGCCAATGAACTGCTGGCCGCCGGCGAGCATGTGTTCGACCGCGCCTGGCGCCTGCCGCTGTGGGACGAGTACCAGCCGATGCTGGATTCCAGCTTCGCCGACGTCTACAACATCGGCGGCCGCTGGGCCGGTGCGATCACCGCGGGCTGCTTCCTGTCGCGCTTCACCGAAGGCCAGCGCTGGGCGCACCTGGACATCGCCGGCGTGGCCAGCGACGAAGGCAAGCGCGGCATGGCCACCGGTCGTCCGGTCGGCCTGCTGACCCAGTGGCTGCTGGACCAGGTCGCCCGCAGCTGATGTCCCGCGCCGACTTCTACCTGATCGCCAAGCCGCGCTTCCTCACCGAGCCGCTGCGCCTGGTCTGCGAGCTGGCCCGCAAGGCCAACGACGCCGGCCTGCAGACCCTGGTGCTGGCGCGCGACCAGGCCCAGGCCGAAGAACTGGACGAGCTGCTGTGGTCGTTCGACGACGATGCCTACATTCCGCACCAGATCGCCGGCGAAGATGCCGACGAGGACGAAGCACTGGTGCTGATCGCGGTGCCCGGCGCGGAAGCGCCGAGCCGGCCGCTGGTGATCAACCTGCGCGACGACCCCTACCTGGGCGCCTGCGACCGGGTGCTGGAAGTAGTGCCGGCCGACCCGGCCGCGCGCGAACCGCTGCGCGAACGCTGGCGCCAGTACAAGGCGCTGGACTTCGTGCTGAACAAGTACGACATGTAAGCCCGCGGCGGCGCCCTTGATCGGGTCCGCCGCCGCCCTGATCCTTTACCGATTGCCTCCTGGTTCCCCCGCATGACCCAACTTGCCTCCAGCTACGACCCCAAGACCTTTGAAACGGAGCTGTACGACTCCTGGGAGAAGGCCGGGCATTTCAAGCCGTCCGGCAAGGGCGAGCCGTACACCATCCTGCTGCCGCCGCCGAACGTGACCGGCACGCTGCACATGGGCCATGCCTTCCAGCAGACCCTGATGGACGCGCTGGTGCGCTACCACCGCATGCGCGGCTACGACACGCTGTGGCAGGTGGGGACCGACCACGCCGGCATCGCCACCGAAATGGTGGTGTCGCGCAACCTGGCGCTGGCCGGCAACGGCGAGAGCCGCGATTCGCTGGGCCGCGACGGCTTCATCGAGAAGGTGTGGGAATGGAAGGCGCAGTCGGGCGACATCATCGAGCGCCAGATGCGCCGCATGGGCACCTCGGCGGACTGGTCGCGCAGCACCTTCACCATGGACCCGCAGCCGTCCGAAGCGGTGGTCGAGGCGTTCCTGCGCTGGCATGAGCAGGGCCTGATCTACCGTGGCCAGCGCCTGGTCAACTGGGACCCGGTGCTGAAGACCGCCATTTCCGACCTGGAAGTGGAAAGCGTGGAGGAAGACGGCTTCCTGTGGTCGATCGCCTACGCGCTGGAAGACGGTGCCAGCTACGAGCACGTGGAGCGCGACGCCGACGGCAACGAAACGCTGCGCGAAACCCGCCCGTATCTGGTCGTGGCCACCACCCGCCCGGAAACCCTGCTGGGCGATACGGCGGTGATGGTGCACCCGGAAGACGAGCGCTACGCGCACCTGATCGGGCGCAGCGTGACCCTGCCGCTGACTGGTCGCAGCGTGCCGGTGATCGCCGATGAGTATGTCGACCGCGCGTTCGGTACCGGCGTGGTCAAGGTCACCCCGGCGCACGACTTCAACGACTATCAGGTCGGCCTGCGCCACAACCTGCCGATGATCAACCTGTTCACCCCGGTGGCGGCGATCAACGACAACGCCCCGGAAAAGTACCGTGGGCTGGACCGTTACGAAGCGCGCAAGGTGATCCTGGCCGAGCTGGAAGACCTGGCCATCCTGGTCGAGACCAAGGCGCACAAGCTGCAGGTGCCGCGCGGCGACCGTACCCAGCAGGTGATCGAGCCCTACCTGACCGACCAGTGGTTCGTGAAGATGGACGTGCTGGCCCAGCGCGGCCTGGAACTGGTCGAGAACGGTTCGATCCAGTTCGTCCCGGCCAACTGGATCAACACCTACCGCCACTGGATGGAAAACATCCAGGACTGGTGCATCAGCCGCCAGCTGTGGTGGGGCCACCGCATTCCGGCGTGGTTCGACGCTGCCGGCACCTGCTACGTGGGCCGCGATGAAGCGGACGCGCGCGCGCGCGCCGGGCTGGGGGCCGATGTGGTGCTCACCCAGGACAGCGACGTGCTGGAAACCTGGTTCTCGTCGCAGCTGTGGCCGTTCTCCACGCTGGGCTGGCCGAACGAGCAGGCGATGGCCGAGCGCGGTTTCGAGCGCTACCTGCCGTCGTCGGTGCTGATCACCGGCTTCGACATCATCTTCTTCTGGGTGGCGCGCATGATCATGGCCACCGACAGCTTCACCGGGAAGATTCCGTTCAAGGATGTCTACATCACCGGCCTGATCCGCGATGCGCAGGGCCAGAAGATGTCCAAGTCCAAGGGCAACGTGCTCGACCCGCTGGACATCATCGACGGCATTTCCATCGACGACCTGGTCGCCAAGCGCACCACCGGGCTGATGAAGCCCAAGGACGCGCCGAAGATCGAGAAGCAGACCCGCAAGGATTTCCCGGACGGCATCATCGCCCACGGTGCCGACGCGCTGCGTTTCACCATCGCCGCGCTGGCCACGCATGGCCGCGACATCAAGTTCGACATGAGCCGCGCCGAGGGCTACAAGAACTTCTGCAACAAGCTGTGGAACGCCAGCCGCTTCACCCTGATGAACACCGAAGGCGCGCAGTTCGAGGGCGCACCGCAGCCGCGCACCGACGCCGAGCGCTGGATCCTGGCACGGTTGGCGGCGGTGTCGGCCGAGGCCCGCACGCATTACGCCAACTATCGGTTCGACCTGCTGGCGCAGGCGCTGTACGAGTTCGCCTGGAACGAGTTCTGCGACTGGTTCCTGGAGCTGACCAAGCCGGCGCTCAACGGCGACAACGCCGACGACGCGACCAGCACCCGCCACACCCTGCTGTACGTGCTGGAAGCGCTGCTGCGCCTGCTGCACCCGCTCACTCCGTTCGTGACCGAACAGCTGTGGCGCCAGGTCGCGCCACGCCTGGGCCTGGCCGCGGACACCATTTCGCTGCGCCCGTACCCCACCGCCGAGGAATTTGCCGGCGACTTCGCACGCGCCGAAGCGGATGTGGAGTGGCTGAAGTCGATGGTCAGCGCGCTGCGCCGCGTGCGCAGCGAACTGAACGTGCCGCCGGCAAAGCAGGTCAGCCTGCTGCTGCAGGGTGGCAGCGAGGAAGACCGCAACCGCGTGGCGCGCTTCACGTCGTCCCTGTCGTTCCTGCTGAAGCTGGAGCGCATCGAATGGCTGGCCGGCGATGCGGACACGCCGCCGGCCGCGACCGCCATCGTCGGCGAGCTGAAGCTGCTGGTTCCGCTGGAAGGCCTGGTCGACCTGGGGGCCGAGCGCGCCCGGTTGGACAAGGAAATCGCACGGGTGGAAGCGGAGAAGGAGAAGAGCGCGGTGAAGCTCTCCAAGTTCACCGACAAGGTGCCGGCAGCGGTGGTCGAGCAGGAGCGCGTGCGCCTGGTGGACTGGACCGCGCAGCTGGAAGGCCTGGTCGCGCAGCGCGCGAAGCTGTAACGGCTTGAAGCGTGGCAACCAACGGTCGCCACCTACCGGGGGTCGCAGCCACGCAGGGCGTGGCTCTACCGGGGCAATGCGGATAGGGTGCGTAGAGCCACGCCCTGCGTGGCTGCCCTTACAACGGCGGCATCGTCTGGATGTCGTCGTCGACCAGCTCCATCGCCATCACCAGCGCGTCCTCGCGGCCATCGCGCGCGGGGTAATAGCGCGGCCGACGGCCGATCTCGTTGAAGCCTTCGCTGTGGTACAGCGCCACCGCCGGAGTGTTGGACGGCCGCACTTCCAGGAATACCCGCTGCGCGCCATGCTCGCGCGCCAGCTTCACCAGCGCGCGGAACAGCCGCCGGCCCAGGCCCCGGGTCTGGCAGGCCGGATCGATGCAGACATTCAAGACATGCGCTTCGTCGGCGGCGATGCTCAGCACGCCGTAACCCGCCAGCACGCCATCGTCTTCCAGCGCCAGCGCCGGGTAGCCCGCCCGCAGGCAGTCGACGAAGATGCCGCGCGTCCACGGGAACGGGTAGCCGCGCAGCTCGATCTCCATCACCGCATCCAGATCGGCTTCGCGCAGTGCGCGCAGCGCCGGTGGCCGGTGCGCACTGACCGCGCTCACGCCCTGCCCCGCTTGCGCAGTGCCCTCAACTGCGGCCACAGCGCACGCTTGGCCGCGGCGTTGCCGCGCAGTTCGTCCAGGTTCCAGCCGGCCATCACTGCCTGGGTGTCGGGGTCGTTCGGGTTGCAGCCTGAGGCGCGCAGCAATGCGATCTGCAGCGGCGGCGGCATGCGCACCGCCGGGCGGCGGGCGCCGGGG
>NZ_CAUQPH010000140.1:0-8924 GCF_963519925.1 uncultured Stenotrophomonas sp.
CTGGTCGGCCGCCTCGGCGGCGGCAAAGCAGCGCGCGCGCATGGCCTCGTAACGCTCGAGCAGCTGCGCTGCGGTCAGCCAGCCCGATTCCAGCGCGATCTGCGCCGAACGCAGCAGCGGGTCGGCCGCCTCTGCCGCGCACAGTTCCGCCAGCGGCCGCCACTCGATCTCGAAATCGGTACCGGCGTGGCCCATCAGGCGCGTGGTGCGCAGGTGCAGGAACGTCGGGCGCCGGGTGCGGCGGCAATGCTCCAGCGCGCGCTGGACCTGCCCGTGGCCACTGGCCAGGTCCAGGCCATCGGCGAAGAAGTAGTCCAGGCCCGGACGATGGCTGAAGCTGTCGGCGATCCAGCCATCGGGGGTCTTCACCGAAATGCCGATGCCGTTGTCCTCGCACACGAACAGCACTGGTGCCGGCAGCCGCTGGTAGGCCGCCCAGGCGGCGGTGTTGAACGCGGTCTGTGCGGTGGCGTGGTTGGCCGAGGCGTCGCCGAACGAGCAGATCACCACGCTGTCGTCCGGAATGGGCAGGCGGTGGCCGATGCGCCGCGCGGTTTCGATCGCCAGCGCCGTGCCCAGCGCCTTGGGCAGGTGCGAGGCGATGGTGGAGGTCTGCGGCAGCACCCACAGCGGCTTGCTGCCCCACACCTTGTGCCGACCGCCGCTGGCCGGGTCGTCGCGACTGGCCGCGAACGACAGCGCCGCGTCCATGACCGGATCCATGCCCGGCAGCTGGCGGAAGCGCTCGGCCATGAACGCGCCGGAGCGGTAGTGCAGGAACGCCGGATCGGTATGCCGTGCCAGCCGCGCCACCAGCGCATTGCCCTCATGGCCGGACGAGCCGATGGTGTAGAAGACCTTGTTCTGCACCCGCAGCACGCGCGCCATCAGGTCCAGGTGGCGGCTGGCCAGCTGTGAGTCGAGCAGCGCGTCGAAGCCTTGCGCGTCCAGGCTGCTGCCGGGAACGATCGGCGCATCCGGTGCCGGCCGCGCGCGCGGCTCGCCGTGCCACTGGCGGACGAACTCGATGACGTTGACGTCGCAGATCTCGGCCCGGTTCAGGGACTTCATGCGCGCGGGAATCGGATCGGGAACCACGGCAACCATGCACACCCTCCAGCAGAGCCGAACGGACGACCGCGCCGAGCATCGCCGCAACCGGCGCTGCTTGCCAAGCGCAGGTGCACAAAACCTGGCTAGCCCGCCCGGGCCCTCCATTGCTGCCGCGACTGCCCCCAGATTTCGATCGGCTTGCCGTCGTGCGGCGGCGGCAGCTCGCCGATCCGCAGCAGGCGGCTGCCAAGTTTGCGCGCGACGACCTTGGAGTTTTCGTTCGCCGCGTCGATGGTGTGGATCACCTCGTCCCACCCCAGCGTGTCGAACGCCCAGTCGATGGCGGCCACCGCGGCCTCCGGTGCGTAGCCCCTGCCCCAGCTGGCGTGGCGGATGCTCCAGCCGACTTCGGTCCCCGGCCAGTCCAGCGGCTGCCACGGCCCCATGCGGCCCACCCAGTCGCCCGTGCTTTTCTCGATCACCGAGAACATCGAGAAGCCATACAGATGCCAGCTGCCCGCCAGGCAGCTGAAACTGCGCCAGGCCTGGGACGGGGCCTGCACCCCGCCCAGGTGCTGCATCACCTGCGGATCGGTGCAGAACGCGAGGAAGGCGTCGAAGTCCTCCGCGCGCGGCGGGCGCAGGATCAGCCGGTCGGTTTCCAGGCGCAGGTCGAAGATGCTCATGCGGGTGTCCCGTGGGTAAGCCGGGACCGATTCTCGCAGAACGGAAAAGGCCGGCAAGATGCCGGCCTTTCCAGGGTTGCCGGGCAGAGCCCGGCGCTACTGCTGGTTGGTATCCAGCGCGGCGGTCTGGGTGACCAGCTGGCCATCCACCACCGGCAGGCGGTCGCTGGCCGGCTTGTTGGCCATCTTGACGGTCTTTTCGACGCCATCGTAGCGGTAGGTCACGTTGTAACCGGTCACCGCATTGGTGGTGCCCATGGCGATGCGGTTGCCCGGCTTGCTGGCCATGCGCATGGTGCCGGTGGTGCCATCTTCGTTGCGGTAGGTCACGTTGTAGCCGGTGACCTTGGTCGACTCGGAGGTGGCCGTTTCAGTGTGGCACTGGCGCTCGGTACGGTTGACCACGCGGCCGCCGACGTGGCGCTTGTCGACCTGGTTGCCGATCATGCCACCGGCCACGGCGCCGGCCGCGGTGGCCGCCTTGCGGCCGTTGCCACCGCCGACCTGGTTGCCGAGCAGGCCACCAATGACCGCACCGGCCACGGTGCCGCCGACGTTGCCGTCGCGCTCGGGCAGGCGCTCCTGCACCACCACGTCCTCGCAGACTTCATGCGGGGTCTGGGTGGTCGAGGTTTCGCGCACCGGCTCGGTGCCGATCACGGTGGCGTAGGCCTTTTCCTTCTGGGTCAGTGGATCGACCTTGACCACGTCGGCGTATTCCAGGCGACCGGCCTTGTCCACGGCGACGTTGTCGGTGAGCGCACCGTCATCGGCGAGCGGCGTCGTGTCGAGGTTCGGGCGGGTCTGCGCGGCAGTAACCGGGTCGGCAGGGTTACCGCTTTTCATGAAGGCGGCGGTGGCGATGCCACCCACCAGCAGGGCGCCCGCAGCGACCAGGACAGTAGTAGTTGTGCTTTTCATAACCGACTCCCTGCGGACGATCCGCAACGTTCTTGATGCGGATTCCAGCATGCACTCCCTGAACAGAATCTCCACATGACGCATACACCTCACCTACCCATTCAGGTTCTGTCGTCGCAGGGCTCGTGATAGCGTTTACATCATCTGTCGAGGAGAGTGCGATGCCCGGTCCCCTGCTGCTGCCAGTCATGAAGTGGGCGCGCGGACTGCGCTACCCCACGCTGTTCAAGGTCACCGCCGCGCTGTTTGCGGTGACCTTGTTCATTCCAGACCCGATCCCGTTCGTGGATGAAATCCTGTTCGGGCTGGGCACCCTGCTGCTGGCCAACTGGAAACGCCGCAGCGACACCCTGCCCCCGCGCCTGGACCAGCGCGACGCGTGAACCTGTTCGACAGCCACTGCCACCTGGACGCCGACGAATTCGACCACGATCGTGCGCAGGTCATCGCGCGCGCGCAGGCCGTGGGCGTGCATGCGCAGGTGCTGCCGGCGGTGACCGCCGCCAGCTGGCCCAAGCTGCGCGACAGCGCGCGGCTTGCCGAGGGGCTGTACCCGGCCTATGGGCTGCACCCCATGTTCCTCGACCAGCACCGGCCGGAGCACCTGGACCAGCTGCGCGAATGGATCGCCCGCGAGCGTCCCTGCGCGGTGGGCGAATGTGGACTGGATTTCTTCGTCGATGGCCTGGATGCCGACCAGCAGCAGTTCTATTTCGACGGGCAACTGCGGATCGCCCGCGCGTTCGACCTGCCGGTGATCGTGCATGCGCGGCGCGCGGTGGATGCGGTGATTGCCGCAATCAAACAGGTGGGCGGCCTGCGCGGAGTGATCCACAGTTTCCCGGGCAGTCCGGAACAGGCCGCGCAGCTGCACAAGCTGGGTTTCCTGGTCGGCCTGGGCGGGCCGCTGACCTATGACCGCGCGCAGCGCCTGCGGCGACTGGTGGCACAGCTGCCATTGGAGCAGCTGCTGCTGGAAACCGACGCCCCGGACCAGCCGGACGCCGGCATCCGCGGCGAGCGCAACGAGCCGGCGCGATTGACGGTGATTGCAGAAACCGTGGCGCGGCTGCGCGGCGAGCCGGTCGAGGCGATTGCAGAGCAGACCACGGCAAACGCACGCAGGCTGTTCGGCCTGCGGTAGAGCCTCGCCCTGCGTGGCTGCGGGGTATACGGCGAAGAGCAGCCACGCAGGGCGTGGCTCTACGGCTTCTTCTTCAGCAGCATCTCCAACGCCTTGCCTACCGCCGCGAACGCAAACGCGCCGGTGATGTGCGTGGCCGCGCCCAGGCCGGCACCGCAATCCAGCTTCAGTGCGGCATCGGCACCCAGCTGCGGGCGCACGCCGCACACGCTGCCATCGGCCTGCGGGTATTTCACGTTCTCCAGCGAATACACCGCCGGCACCCCGAAATAGCGCGAGGCATTCTTCGGGAAGTTGAAGTCGCTGCGCAGTTTCTTGCGGATCAACGCCAGCATCGCGTCGTGCTCGGTCCGCGACACGTCGCGGATGCGGACCAGGGTGGGGTCGGTACGGCCGCCGGCAGCGCCCACGGTCAGGATCGGCAGCTTGCGACGGCGACACCACGCGATGGTTTCCACCTTGACCCGGAAACTGTCGCAGGCGTCGATCACCAGGTCGAAGCCGCGGTCCAGCAGCGCCTCCATGTTCGAGACGGTCAGGAACGACGCAATCGCATCGACCTCGATGTCCGGGTTGATCGCGCGGCAGCGTTCGGCCATCGCCTCGGCCTTGTTGCGCCCGTAGTGCCCGGCCAGGGCCGGCAGCTGGCGGTTGGTGTTGGAGACGCAGATATCGTCGGCGTCGATCAGGGTCAGGTGCCCCACCGCCGTGCGCGCCAGCGCTTCCACCACCCACGAGCCGACCCCGCCCATGCCGACCACCGCCACCCGGCGGCGCGACAGCTGGTCAACGGTGCCCACTCCATACAACCGGTCGATGCCGGCAAAGCGTTCGCGCAATACGTCGTTCATGGCCGCCATTTTAGACGGCCCGGTGCCCGGCATGTACGCCCGCCGCGCGGCGCGGGTAGGATGCAGCGAGCCACCCACAAGGAAGCCACCGCGATGAACACGCCTGCCCCGACCCGCCGTCCGTCCGCGGCCTACCGCTATCTGTTCGTTGCCGGGCTGGGCCTGGTCGTGGGCCTGGTCGCCACGGTGATGGTGTCGCGCGCGATCCAGGCGCGGCAGGATCCGTTCCCCGGCAGCCTGATGCAGGTGATGCAGCGCCAGGTCGCCCTGCTCGGCGACGCGCAGGCACAGAACCGCTGCAGCCTGGCCGACAGCGTGCCGCGCCTGCAGACACTGCGCTCGCTGTCCAACGACCTGGACCTGGCCTTCCCGGACCTGCGCGACAACGCGCAGTTCCAGCAGCATGCCAGCGGCCTGCGCGCGACCCTCAACACCGCGCTCGCCGCCCCGCCGACCGACTGCGCGGCAATGGGCACGCTGGTGGAAAAGATCCAGGCCGACTGCAAGGCCTGCCATCAGGATTTCCGTTGATTCATCTGCCAGCCACGAAGTGAGGACTGGATTGGCGCCCTGTTCACGCAGCACAGGACAGGATCTGCGCCATGCGCCCCAGACGCATTCGACCACCCCTTCTGGCCAGGAGAACCACCATGAAGATCCAACTCATTGCTGCAGCCGCCGTTGCCACCGTCGCACTGGCTGGCTGCGCCACCTCGCCCGGGTACGGCGGTGGCGGCTACAACAACGGTTACAACAACAGCGGCTACAACAACGGTGGCAACTACAACACCAACCGCTGCGCCGACTGCGGCATCGTGACCCGGATCAACCAGGTGGCTTCCGGCCGCACCGCACCGAGCGCGACCGGCGCGATCCTGGGCGGCCTGGTCGGCGCGGTGGCCGGGCATGAAATCTCCGACCACACCGGCGGCAGCAAGGGCAACCAGAACATCGCCGCGGCCGCAGGCGCGGTGGGTGGCGCACTGGCCGGCAACCAGATCCAGAAGAACGTCACCAGCGACACCTTCGACATCACCGTGCGCATGGACGACGGCCGCACCGTGGTGGTCAACCAGCGCGACCTGGGCGGGATCCGCGAAAACACTTACGTGCGCGTGGTCAACGGCCGAGTGGTCATCCGCTGAGCCAGCGACGCCGGCACAGGCAAGAAAGAAGGCCCGCTTTCGCGGGCCTTCTTCGTTGTCAGGCGCCGGTTCTGGTCACCTGGATCAGGCCGGCTGGACCTTGTCGGCCTGCAGGCCCTTCTGGCCCTGCACCACTTCGAAGCTCACCGCCTGCCCTTCCCTCAGGCTCTTGAAACCCTGGGTTTCAATGGCGCGGAAGTGCACGAACACGTCTTCGCCGTTGGCGCGGCTGATGAAACCAAAGCCCTTGGCATCATTGAACCACTTCACGGTACCGCTCTCACGATCAGCCATCTCACTTACTCCCTGGTATCTCTGCTTTGTCGTTGGATACGCCTTTGCGGGCGGCTGACAGCAAGGGGGAAGCGAGGTGCATCGATGGAGCGGATCTTGAGGATCTACCATCATCAGGCCACGATCCACGGTGACCTTGCCAAGCTCAGCGACTGCAACTTAACCCGGGCAAAATGAAAAAGCAACTGCCTTAATTCCGATATGTCAACCCCATTTCCTTTGCCATACTTGGCCGCATGGACTCTTCATTCATCTTTTACGTTCTCGCCGTTGTCCTGGTCCTGATCGGGATCGCCGGGATCGTGCTGCCTGCGCTGCCAGGGATTCCGCTCGTCTTCGCGGGATTGCTGGTGGCTGCCTGGGGCGATGGCTTCGTGCATGTGGGCTGGGTACCGCTGACCGTGCTCGGGCTGTTGACCCTGGCGTCCTTCGCGGTGGACGTGATCGCCACGCTGGTCGGCGCCAAACGCGTCGGCGCCAGCCGCAAGGCGTTGTGGGGCACCTTCATCGGCAGCATCGTCGGGCTGTTCTTCATGCCCATCGGCCTGTTTGCCGGTCCGCTGGCGGGCGCCCTGCTGGGCGAGTACTGGCATACCCGCGAACTGGGGCGCTCGACCAAGGTGGGGCTGGCTACTTGGCTGGGGATCCTGCTCGGGTTCGCGCTCAAGCTGGCGCTGGTGATCGCGATGCTGGGGATCTTCGCCTTCGCCTGGTTCTTCTGAGCGCGATCGGCTTCACGTCCCGCGCACAGGGGACACCTGCATAAACGCGCTCATCCCCCAGCCGAGTCGCGCTGGCGGGAATCCGGGGCAGCAGCCACACTGTTCCGGTTCCTTCCCTTTACCGGCCCGCCCCCATGACCCACCGCCCCCGTTCGGCCCTGTTCTCCGCCCTGGCCCTGGCCACCGCCAGCCTGCCGCTGGCCGCCCAGGAATTGTCGCCGACCCCGGCCACGCCCGAGGCCTGCGCCCTGGTGGGCACGGACGCGGCGCGCCTGGCCTGCTACGACAAGGTGTTCCGGCCGACCGCGGAAACCACCCAGGCCGCGGACGCAGCGGCAGTCGCGGCCAAACAGGAACGTCGCGAAGAGCGGCAGGCCGCGCGCACCCCCGACGCACCGGCCACGGAGCGGGTCAAGCAGCGCCTGGGCGAAGTGTTCAAGAACGATGGGCATGAAGCGGCGCTGGCCAACGCCGGCAAGGGCTCGCTGCTGGACAGCCGCTGGGAACTGGCGCAGGACTCCAAGCTGGGTGCGTTCCAGCTGCGCGCCTACAAGCCGGTCTACCTGCTGCCGGCGTTCTGGACCAGCGACAAGAACCAGACCCCGCAGTCGCCCAACCCCGACAACACGGTGACCACGCCGCAGCAGCTGGACAGCAACGAGCTGAAGTTCCAGCTGAGCTTCAAGACCAAGGTCTGGGAGAACGTGTTCGGCGACAACGGCGACATCTGGGCCGGTTATACCCAGAGCTCGCGCTGGCAGGCCTACAACGCCGACAATTCGCGCCCGTTCCGCGAGACCAATTACGAACCGGAAATCATGATGATGTTCCGCAACGGCTACTCGATCGGCGGCTGGCGCGGGCGCATGAGCGGGCTCAGCCTCACCCACGTTTCCAACGGCCGCGCCGACCCGTTGTCGCGCAGCTGGAACCGGGTGATCGCCACCATCGGCCTGGACCGTGAAAACTGGGCGCTGGTGCTGCGGCCGTGGTACCGGCTGCCGGAAGACCGCGAAGACGACAACAACCCGGACATCGAGGATTACATGGGCCGCGGCGACGCCACCCTGACCTGGAACCGCAACGGCCACGAGGTGTCGCTGATGGCGCGGCATTCGCTGCGCGGCGGCGACCGTTCGCACGGCGCGCTGCAGCTGGATTACGGCTTCCCGATCAGCAACCTGCTGCGCGGCCACGTGCAGGTCTTCGACGGCTACGGCGAGAGCATGATCGACTACAACCACAAGGCCACCTACGTGGGCGTGGGCGTGTCCCTGCTGGAGTGGTATTGACCGGTAGCGCCACGCCCTGCGTGGCTGTCACGTCCAGTCGGTGATGCCTTCGCGGCGGTAGACCTCGGCGAACGCCGGGCGTGCTTTCAGACGCTCGGCGTAGGCCTTGAGTTCCGGCCAGGTATCGCTGGGCACCGGCATGTTGCGCGACCAGCGCATCAGCATCACCAGCATGAAATCCACCACGCTGACACGGTCGCCCAGCACGTACGGGCCGCACTGCTGCAGGTGTCCGGCGAAGCGCGCCCACCCCGCTTCCAGCTGTTGCCGCGCACTGTCGCGCACCGCGTCGACGTTCGATGCACCGGCTACTTCATCGGCATAGAACCACGCACGGTACGCCGGCTGCAGGGTGTTGGCGCACCAGAACATCCAGCGATAGGCCTGTGCGCGCGCTTCCGTGCCCGGCGCCGGCAACAGCCCCGCCTGCGGATGCAGATCGGCCAGGTGCAGCGCGATGGCCGCCGCTTCGGTGAGGACCTGGCCGTCGATCACCAGCGTCGGCACACGCCCGGCCGGGTTCAACGCCAGGTAGTCGGCGGACTTCTGTTGGCGCGTGTCGAAATCGAGCAGGACCAGCTCATGCTCGATTTCCAGTTCGATAAGCAGCCAGTGCACGACCAGCGAGGCGGTGCTGGCGGAGCCATACAAGGTCGTTGTCATCGGCGCGATACCTGTGTGGAAAGCAGGTCCGGATTATCGCCGAACCGCACGCCAGTAGCGCCGGCCGTTGGCCGGCCCCCCCCCAACCCAAGGGCGGCCCACGCCCGGCCCGCACCGCAGTGGGGGCCGGCCGCCCCAACCCCCGGGGGAGTG
>NZ_CAUQPH010000141.1:0-8793 GCF_963519925.1 uncultured Stenotrophomonas sp.
CTGCCACGCAGGGCGACCAGTTCGGCCAGGCTCGGCTGTACGCCGTTGCCGGCCAGCGCCGCGCCAGCGGTGTCGTCGGGAAGGTGCATGCCGCGCTCAGGGCACCGGCACGCGGGCCAGCAGTTCGGCGACCAGTCGTTCGCCGTCCCAGCCTTCGGCGGTGGCTTCGTAGCTCGGCAGCACGCGGTGGCGCAGGACATCGGGCGCCACGCTGCGCACGTCGTCAGGGGTCACGAAGTCGCGGCCGGCCAGCCAGGCGCGGGCCCGGGCGCAGCGTTCCAGCGCGATCGAACCGCGCGGGCTGGCGCCCCAGGCGATGCGTCGCGCCAATGCCGGGTCATAGCGGGCGGGGTCGCGGGTGGCCAGTACCAGTTCGATCAGATAGCGCTCCAGCGCCGGTGCCATGTGCAGGTCGAGGATCGCGCGGCGGGCGGCGAACACGTCCTCCAGCGGCATGCGCGACGGCGCCGGCGCGGGCGTGCCCAGCGCGTCACGGGCACGTTCGCGGGCCAGGCGCAGGATCTCGGCTTCCGCGGTGGAATCGGGATAGCCGATCCGCACGTGCATCAGGAACCGGTCAAGCTGCGCCTCGGGCAGCGGGAAGGTGCCCTCCTGTTCGATCGGGTTCTGCGTCGCCATCACCAGGAACAGCGTGGGCAGCGCGTAGGTATGCCGGCCTACCGTGACCTGGCGTTCGCCCATCGCCTCCAGCAGCGCCGACTGCACCTTGGCCGGCGCGCGGTTGATCTCGTCGGCCAGCAGGATCGGGTGGAAGATCGGGCCGGGTACGAATTCGAAGCGGCCCTCCTGCGGGCGCCAGATCTCGGTGCCGGTCAGGTCGGCCGGGAGCAGGTCCGGGGTGAACTGGACGCGCGAGAAGTCCGCTTCCAGCCGCGCCGCGAGAGCGCGGATGGCGGTGGTCTTGGCCAGCCCGGGCGCACCTTCCACCAGCAGGTGGCCGTCAGCCAGCAGCGCGGTCAGCAGGCGCTCGACCAGGGCATCCTGGCCGACGATCTCGGCCGACAGCGCCTCGCGCAGCGCGCGGAAACCGGCGTGCAGGCGATCGTGCTCCGGAGCGGGGGTGACGGACAGGGGGTCGGTTGCAGGCATGGGGGGCGGCAGGTTCATGGGTCCATCTGACCACGCGACAGGCGTAAGGTTCCGCACCCATGATGGCAGGGCCGGGACGGCACCGGGATCAAGATTGCCTGAACGCGTCTACGTTCGAGGGACGCCATCGAAGATCGCACTGCAGTAAGGTCCGGCCATCTTGAATCGCCTGCACACCTGCGGCCGCCCGGAATAGATGCGGCACGCCCGGGTCGCCCGGTCGAGCGCCACGCACCAGCCGTCGGCTGCCTTGGCCATGGCGCGCACCCCGTCACCCATGTCGACGGTCAGATGCGACGGGATGGATTCCGATGCAGCGAGCACCGCCGTCAGTCGGCAGCATTGTGCGGTGCAGCCGGAACAATGCGGGGCCGAGGTCATGCCACGAGGATAGTTGCACCACCTTGCCCTGCGGTGAACAAAAAAAATCCGGCGCCCTGGAGGGCGCCGGATCCTGGTCAAGCTGCGGGAGCGGTGGCTCAGTTGGTCTTGGCCACGCGCAGCACCTTGGGGGTGACGAAGACCAGCAGCTCGGCCTTGTCCTTGTTGCGGCTGCGCTTCTTGAACAGGTTGCCCAGGAACGGCACATCGCCCAGGAACGGCACCTTGTTCACGCTGTTGCGGTCGGTGAACTCATACACGCCACCGATCACCACGGTCTGGCCGTCGTCGACCAGCACCGCGGTGTTCACTTCGCGGCGGTTGATCGAGGGCACCTGGCCGTAGCCGTCCAGCACGATGTAGCTTTCGACTTCATCCTTCTTGACCGACATGTTAAGGAACACGCGGTTGTCGTTGGTGATGGTCGGGGTGACCTTCAGCTCCAGCAGCACTTCCTTGAACTGCACGTTGGGCGTTGCAGCCTGACCGCTGGTTCCACCGGTGATGGTCACGTAGCCGATTTCCTTACCCTGCTTGATCACCGCCTCACGCTGGTTGGTGGTGACCACGCGCGGGTTGGAGATGACTTCGCCACGCGATTCCTGCTGCATGGCCGACAGCTCCACGTCCAGCAGGTACCCCGCGTTGAGGATCGACAGCGCCAGCGAACCCGGGTTGCTGGCCGCTGCCACCGGCAGGTTCCAGTTGAAGTTCGGTGTGTTGAAGATCTGGCCGGGCGGCACCGGCGCCGGACCACCATTGGCTTGCCATTCGGCAACCGCTTCGGCGTACTCCTGCTGTGCCTGGCCGTTGTCGTCGATGTTGTTGTGGTTCTGGTCGGTGTTGCCGCCGAACCACACATTGTCACGCCGGCCGGAGATGCCGAACTTGGCGCCCAGTTCGCGCGCGAAGGTGTCAGTGGCGATCACGATGCGGCTTTCGATCAGCACCTGGTCGACCGGGCGGTCGATCACGTTGATCAGCTCACGCATGCGCGCGACCTTCTTCGGGATGTCGCTGATCATCAACGTGTTGGTGCGCTCATCGGCCACCAGGCGACCGCGTGAGGACAGGAACCCGCTGTCTTCCTGCGAGCTGCTGCCGCCACCACCACCACCGCCGCCGCCGCCGCTACTGCCGCCCCCGATGCCCTTGGCTTCGGTCAGCGCCTTGAAGATCTGCGCGGCGTTGTGGTAGTTGATCTGGACGTAGTCGGTGACCAGGTCTTCGCGGTTCTCGATCGCGATGCGGGCGTCTTCCTTGTCCTGCTCGAACTTGGCCAGCTCCGGCTGCGGCGCGACCCAGATCACACCGCCCTCGCGGCGCTTGTCCAGGCCCTTGGCACGCAGCACGATGTCCAGCGCCTGGTCCCACGGCACGTTGACCAGGCGCAGGGTTACATTGCCGGCGACGCTGTCGGAGGCGACCACGTTGAGGTTCGACTCTTCGGCGATCAGCTGCAGCACGGTGCGCACCGGCACGTCCTGGAAGTTGAAGGTCACCGGCTTGCCGCTGTAGCCACGCTGGGCGACCGCCGCCGCAGCCTGGGTCACGGTGGTGGCATTGATCGCACCGGTGGCCGGAGCGCTCTTGCGCGGGCTGATCTCGACCACGTATTCGTTGTCGGTCTGGTAGGCCAGCGACTCGAAGGCCGTGTTGGTGTTCAGCACCAGCTGGGTGCCACCGCCGTACGGCTTCGGGTCGATGCGCTGCACCGGGGTAGCGAAGTCGACCACGTTGATCGACTTCTGCAGGGTGTCCGGCAGGGTCGCGTTGCCGACGTCGACGACGACGCTGTTGCCCTGCGTACGCAGGTCCGGGTTGGCGCCCTTGCCGTCGAACTGCAGGATCAGGCGGCCACTGCCGTCTTCACCGCGCTTGAAGTCGATCTTGGACACCGCCAGCGAGGCCGGCGCGGCGGCCGGCGCAGCGCCGGCCCCCTGGGTGGTCGCCGCAACGGCCGGCGTGGCCGCCATCAGCGTGCCATTGGCCACCATGAGCGCGACTCCCAGCGCGCACAGGTGGATCAGCTTCGGGCGCCGGACGGCACGCTGCAGCATGGCGTTGGAAAAGGTCATCGTGCTATCCCCATAATCATTCATTGATCTTCAAGCGCAAGCGATGCAGGCCGTTCCAGCCAGCCGCCCGCGCCATCCGGCACCAGTTCAATCAGTTCGATCCGGTCTTCGAAGACCCCGGTCACGCGACCGTCGCTCTGCCCCATGTAGACCCCCGGACGCACCCGATAGGTAACTTTGTCCGGTGCCATCACCAGCGCGACCAGTCCGCCCCCTTTTCCGATCGAACCGACCATGTCCAAGGCATCCAGCGGGAAGGCTTCCAGCGGCTCCTTGCGGCGGTTCGGATCCGGACGCAGGCCCGAACCACCGGCTTGGGGATTGGCCCAGGCGTCGGTGAACGGATCCCGCATGCCCTGCGCGGAGTATTCGAAGGTCTCGAACTGCTGCATGACCGGCAGCGGTTCAAGCGGCGGCGCCGGGCGTGCACGCACGTCGGCAACCCACTTTTCCAGGTTCGGCGCGTCGCCGGGGGTGCTGGTGATGCCACGTGCGCAGCCCGCCAGCAGGACCAGCATCAACAGCCCACCGACGCGTAGGATACGGGCCATGTTCATTGCTGGCCTCCGGTCGGAGCGGCGGCCTGTGCGGCGGCTTTCTCCTGCGCTTCCATTTCCACGTCGTCCAGGTACCGGTAGGTCTTGACCGTGCCCGACAGCTCCAGCGCGCCGGTGCGCGCGGTGATGCCGGTCTTGGGGTCCTTGGGCTTGAGGTTGATGTCGTGCATGGTCAGGATGACCACGCGCGGCAGCGAAGCCACGCCGCTGACGAAGGCACCGAACTGGTGGTAGCTGCCCACCATGCGCAGGGCGATCGGCTTTTCGGCGTAGAACTCCTTGGGCACTTCCTCACCGGGCTGGAACAGCTCGTTGACCAGGCCGCTGGACAGCGCGGTCTGCGAGATGTCGATGATCAGGTCCGGCATTTCGGTCTTGCTGGGCAGCTGGCGCAGCATCTGCTGCAGCACCTGCTCCATCTGGGCCAGCTGCTGCTTCAGCGGCTCCAGGTTGACCGCCCGGCCCTGCTCCTTTTCAAAATCCTGGCGCAGGGTGACCTCGGTTGCCTCCAGGGCGTCAAGCTCGTCGCGCTTGCCGCTGATAAGCACGAACCAGGCCAGGACGATGATCAACAGCGACAGCAGGGCGCAGAAGACGATCTTGGCCTGCTGCGGCCAGTTGCCGATGTTGTTGAGGTCCAGGTCCTTGATGTTCACTTTCTTCTGGCTCATGCGGCCCCCTTCTGCGGCGTGCTGGACGCGGCCGGTTGCGGTGCCGGGGTGGGAACGATGCGGCTGCCAGCCGGCGCCGGCTCAGCCGGGGCCGGGGTCGCCGGTACGCCGTCGGCCGGTGCCGGGGCCAGCGGTGCCACACCCGGGGCGGTGGCCGGCGTGGCCGCCGGATCGGTGCCCGGGGTGATCACGCTGCCGTCCGGTCCGAGGCCGTCGACCGCTTCGCTCTGTGCCGGCAATGTCACCTTGACCACGAACACGTACGGCAATGCCGAGATGTCCGCCACCGGGCCTGCCACCTTGTCTTTTTCTTCTTCCGGCTTGCGCGCTTCGATCACCGACAGATCCGGCTTGGTCATCCAGCCCGAGCTTTCCAGGTTGCGCATGTAGGCGCTGACCCGGGCGTTGGACTGGGTGCGGCCTTCCAGGGTCAGGATGTCGCCCTCCTGCTTCAGCGCGGTCAGCACCAGGCCATCGGGAATGGTCCGGACCAGTGCGTCGAACAGGTGCACCATCTGCGAGCGCTTGGCCTGCAGTTGCTCGATCACCTTCTTGCGCGCCAGCAGGCGGTCCTTCTGGCGATCAAGGCGGTCGATTTCCTGGTTCTGCTCCTTCACCCGCTCGATTTCCGCGGTCAGGAAGGCATTGCGATCCCCCTGGCCGCTGATCTGGCGGTCGTAGTAGAACCAGATCAGCGCCGACAGCACGACGCCCGCGATGGCGGCGAAGCCAAGCATGGTCATGAACTCGCGCTGGCGTTGCCTGCGCCGTTCGGCGCGCCAGGGCAATAGATTGATTCTTGCCATCAGTCGAAGCTCCTCAGCGCCAGCCCGGTGGCAATCATCAGCGCCGGGGCGTCCTGGGCCAGGGCATGCGCCTGTACCTTCGGACCCAGCGTCATCTGTGCCAGCGGATTGGCCACCACGGTGGCCACGCCCAGCTGTTCCTCCACCATCTCCGGCAGGCCAGCCAGCGCCGCGCAACCGCCGGCCAGCACGATGTGGTCGACCCGGTTGAACTCGCTGCCTGCATAGAAGAACTGCAGGAGGCGGCTGATCTGCTGGACGGTGGCTTCCTTGAACGGCTCGAGGACTTCCATCTCGTAGCTTTCCGGCAGCCCACCCTGGCGCTTGGCCAGGCCCGCTTCCTCGTAGGTCAGGCCATAACGGCGCATGACCTCGTCGGTGAGCTGCTTGCCGCCGAACACCTGCTCGCGGCTGTACAGGCTGCGCCCGCCGCGAAGGACGTTCAGGGTGGTCATGGTGGCGCCGATGTCGACCAGCGCGACCACGCCATCGCTGGCGATCGGCAGTTCACTGGCGACCAGGGCGAAGGCGTTTTCGACCGCGAAGGCCTCCACGTCCATCACCCGGGCGGTCAGGCCACCGAGCTCCAGCGCCGATTGGCGCAGCTCCACGTTCTCCGACCGCGAGGCCGCCAACAGCACCTGGACCATTTCCGGGTTGTTGGGGATGGCGCCGAGCACCTCGAAATCGAGGTTCACTTCCTCGATCGGGTACGGGATGTAGTTGACCGCTTCGAGCTCGACCTGGGCTTCCATGTCGTTCTCGTCCAGGTCGGCCGGCATCGGGATGAGCTTGGTGATGACCGCCGAGCCGGCCACGGCCGCGGCGGCATGCCGGGCCTTGGTACCGGAGCGGTTCACCGCGCGGCGGATGGCCTCACCCACGGCCTCCACTTCCACGATGTTCTTTTCCACCACCGCATTCGGCGGAAGTGGTTCCACAGCATAGTGTTCCACACGGAAACGATTGCCACTGCGGGAAAGCTGCAAGAGCTTTACTGCAGTCGAGCTGATGTCGACGCCGATAAGCGGCGACTGGCTTTTTGGGATAAGCCCCACGGTTTCTCCCCTGCCGACGGGCACTTGGACGCATAACCTGCGCCCGCGCATTAATAACGTTTTTTTTGCAAATCGCAACCATCAACGTGCAAAACGCGCAGCAGCGCACGTTTCGCCCGTCCCCTGACGGTCACCGAAATGCTCTCCCCGGGAACAACCCCAGCCGTTCCCTTGCGTAATCTATACTCTGCGGCCACGAAATTCGCAATCGGAATCTGTCACTGATGACTCGTCTTCGACGCTGGCTGCGCTGGATGCTGGTGGTTTTCCTGGTCCTGGCCCTGGTCGGCGCGGCTGTCGCGGGAGGCCTGTACTTCGCCATTTCCGCGCGGCTTCCGGACGTCCAGACCCTGCGCGACATCGAGATGCAGGAGCCGATGTACGTGTACGCGGCCGACGGCGAGCTGATGGCCGTGTTCGGCGAGTCCCGGCGCACCCCGATCACCATGAAGGAGGTCCCGGAGCGCCTTAAGCAGGCCTTCCTGGCCACCGAGGACGCCCGCTTCTACGAACATGGGGGGGTGGACTACAAGGGGATCGGGCGCGCGGTGTGGCTGCTGGCCACTACCAACGACAAGCGGGTCCCGGGCGGGTCGACCATCACCCAGCAGGTGGCCCGGCAGTTCTTCCTGAGCTCGGAATACAGCTACACCCGCAAGCTGGCCGAGATCCTGCTGGCGCGCAAGATCGAGCAGGAGCTGAGCAAGGACGAGATCTTCGAGCTGTACCTGAACAAGAGTTTCTTCGGCAACCGCGCCTACGGCGTGGCCGCGGCGGCCGAGTTCTACTACGGCAAGAAGCTGGGCGAGCTGAGCCTGGATGAGATGGCCTCGCTGGCCGGCATCCCCAAGTTCCCCTCCAGCGGCAACCCGATCAGCAACCCGGAGCGCGCCCGCGAGCGCCGCGACTTCTACGTGCTGCAGCGCATGGCCAACCTGGGCTTCATCACCCAGGCCGAGGCCGACGCGGCCAAGGCGGTGCCGATGCATGCCACCGCGCATGAGCCGCCGGTGCAGGTGGAGGCCCCCTACGTGGCCGAACTGGTCCGCCAGGAGATGATCGCCCGCTTCGGCGGCGACGTGCTCAACAAGGGCTACCACGTCACCACCACGATCAACGCGGGGATGCAGACCGCGGCCAACCTGGCGGTCCGCGATGGCCTGCTGCAGTACGACCACCGGCATGGCTGGCACGGCGTGGAACAGCAGGTGGCGCTGGGCGCGGGCGACGATGCCGCTGCACTGGCCACCCACCTGCGCGGCATCGCCGGCCAGTCCGGGCTGCTGCCGGCGATCGTGGCCGCCACCGCTGCCGACGGCAGCGCCACCGTGGTGATGGCCGACCGCAGCGAGCGGGTGTTGCCGGCCTCGGCCGCGAAGTGGACCGGAAAGACCCCGGCCAAGCTGGTCAAGCGCGGCGACATCGTGCGCGTGCGCAGCGGCGAGAAGGAAGGCGAGTGGCTGCTGGACCAGATCCCGCGCGGCCAGTCCGCACTGGTCTCGCTGGACGCCCAGAGCGGTGCGCTGAAGGCACTGGTCGGCGGTTTCAGCTTCTCCGGCAACAAGTTCAACCGCGCCACCCAGGCCCGTCGCCAGCCCGGCTCGAGCTTCAAGCCCTTCATCTACGCAGCGGCCTTCGACAAGGGCTTCAACCCGGCCTCGATCGTGCTGGACGCCCCGGTGGTGTTCCGCGACCGTCGCGGCAAGACCTGGCAGCCGCAGAACGACGGCGGCGGCTTCCGCGGCCCGATGCGCCTGCGCGAGGCGCTGGTGCAGTCGCGCAACCTGGTCTCGGTGCGCCTGCTGGACGGGATGGGCGTGGACTACGCCCGCAAGTACATCAGCGAGTTCGGCTTCGCCGAGGCCGAACTGCCGCCGAACCTGTCGATGTCGCTGGGCACGGCCTCGCTGACCCCGCTGTCGGTGGCGCGCGGCTATGCGGTGTTCGCCAACGGCGGCTCGCGCGTGGATACCTGGCTGATCGACCAGGTCAGCGACCGCGACGGCAACCTGGTGTTCAAGGAGAACCCTGCCCGTGCCTGCCGCGACTGCGTAGGCACCAGCGGCGGTGCGCCGGTGAGCCAGGTGGTGGACGGCTTCAACTTCGGCGCCGCGGCAGCCCCCGCACCGGCC
>NZ_CAUQPH010000142.1:0-8771 GCF_963519925.1 uncultured Stenotrophomonas sp.
GGCGTACCCGGCGCAGCGTCGGTGCCGGGGGCACGGCGGAACAACGAATCCACCCAGTAGCCCAGGTCGCCCTGCTCCGGGTCCATCGCGACGGCCGAACCAGCGCCTGCGGCTGCAACGCCGGCGGTCGACGCGGCGGCACCGGCGGTGGCACCAGCCACCTTGGCCCCTGCACCCAGCACGCCGCCAATGGCGGAGGTCAGCAGGCCGGCGGTGAGCAGCGTTGCCACGGCCCACGAGGCGAAGCCATGCGCAGTGTCGCGGAAGTAGGTTTCATCGCCGTGCAGGCGGGTCCACTTCGTGCGCAGGCGGCCGGCCAGGTAGCCGCCCAGGCCAGAGGCCGCGAGTGCAGTGAAGGTCAGCCAGGCAATGCTGGCCCAGCCGAACGTTTCCTTGGTAACGCCTTCAAACGACCACGGCGACACCGAGGAAAGGCCCAGGCCGACGCCCAGGATCAGCAGGATCATCGACAGCGCTGCAGCCGCCACCGCGCCGACAAAGATCGCGCTCCACGACACGGCGCTTTCCGGTGTCGCTGGAATGACCGTGGTTTCATTGATGACCGCAACGTCGGGGCCTGCTGCGCCGCGTTCCGGGTAGTCGATTCGGGTGTTCATCGGGTCGTGCTTCTCCGTTCTCATGCTGCGGGTGCAGCTGTGAAAGCGAGGCTGCGCGAAGCGAGGTGAAAGCGGTGAGACCCGATTATCTGCACGGTGTGCAGGCGCACCTTCGGTCAGTCGTTGTCGCCCTGTACGCGTGGCAAGGCCAGCTCGAAACTGGCACCCGCGCCAGGGCTGGAGCTCACGGTCACGAAACCACCGGCCTGGCGCACCGCGCTGTGCACCTGCGGCAAGCCCAGGCCCGAGCCCTCGCCCGGCGGCTTGGTGGTGAAGTACACCTCGAACACGCGCGACAGCACGTCGTTGCTCATGCCGCAGCCGGTGTCGGATACGGTGAGGGTGACGTACTCGCCCGGCACGCGGGTGCTCGTGCCGCCGCCCTCCGCAACGCTGAGCCGACCGGTGGTGACCCGGATGCTGTCGCCGGGCACGCAGGCATCGCGCGCGTTGACCACCAGGTTCAACAGGGCGCGCTCGAGCGTATTGCGGTCCACCATGGCGCAGCACGCCGGGTCGCTGGGATCGACGATCAACGCGATGCCCGCGCCCACCGCCTGCTCCAGCAGCGGCTGCATCTTCTTGACCAGAGCAGCCAGCTCGACCGGCTCGGGGCGGTACGGGTGTTGCCGGGCAAACCCGATGAGCCGCTGCGACATTTCCGCGCCCTGCTCCAGCGCGGCTTCGGCGATGTCCAGAAGGCGAGCGTTCTTCGGACTCAGTTCGCCACTGGCCATGACCACGTCGATCGCCGCGGTGGCCGACTGCAGGAAATTGTTGAGATCGTGGACGACGCCGGCCAGCAACTGACCCACCGCTTCGCCTTTCTGGGCGTGGTCGGCAATCATTTCCGCAGCGCGCTGCGCCGCTACCGCGAAGTCACGGCCTTGGGCGACCTGGAAATGCCGCACTTCCAGCTCCTGGTACGCCAGGTTGGTGGCCAACAGGCGCGACTGGCTCCTGCGCAGTGTCTCGATCAGGTTTGCCTCGCGACTAGCCGCACTGGCGAGCAACGCACCCGCCTCATCGGCCTTGGCGTCGAACGCGGCGCCCAGCACATCGGCGGCGGCGAGCGCGGCATTACGCGCGGTCACATCGGAACTGACCGCCAGTACGCCCACGATGCTGCCGCCATCCCGCAGCGCGGCCACCCGCACGCGCCAGTCGCGCAGCATTCCCTTGCCATCCAGCGCGGAGGCTTCGAATTCAACCTTGCCGCCCCGCACCGCGGCGGCCAGCGCCTGCTCGACCAGCGGCTGCGCGAGCGGCGGCCACATCGCCTTCCAGTCCCTGCCCAGCATGTCTTCAGGCTGCGTGGCCCGGAACAGCTTCAGACCATTGTCATTGATGGCGACTACGACCCCGTCAAGGTCCAGCTCTTTGATGCAGTCCTCGGACAGGTCCACGATCTGGCGGTATCGATCCATCAATCCATCGTTGCAGCGGTGATGGGATCATTATCACCGCGTGATCCCTGCGTGAGTGGCGGCCGAGTGCCAATCTTTCAGGCTTCAAGCTGAACTGTTCATTCCCATCCAGCCTCCGGCCGTCTCACTTCGCCGCGTCGGCGGCCAGCAGGTACTTCAAGCCCTTCGTCAGCCCGCGCGGGGCGACGCTGAGATGATCTTCATCATTCAGCACGTCAAGCTGCAGGCGCAGCGATGGATAGCGGTGCGCACGCAGAGCGGCGTCCATCCGCCCTGCGTCGGCCACCATGTCGGCATCGTTGCCGAAGGCCGGGGTTTCCCGCTCGCCTACATACATGTACACGCACGCGGGCAGGTCGTCGTGGGCGCTGGCATGGTCCCTCTCGAAACGCTCCATCACCTGCTTGTCGTACCAGTACGAGGGGCTGCCGAGGATGTACCCCGCAAACAGGCCCGGGTCGGTAAACAGGATCTGGGTGCCCAACAGCGCGCCGTAGGAGTGTCCCAGCAGCAGGCGTTGGGTTTCGTCGGTACGGTAGCGGCCGGCCACGAATGGCAGCACCTGCTCGCGCAGGTATGTGATGTAAGGCGCCGCTTCGCCGTGCACCGCCTCCGCGGGCGCGCTGCTGGGCCCCTTGCGGGTGGGCGTGTAGTCGCGGCGTCGGCTGGTCACGCCATCGTCGCCGACCGCATAGGACAAGCCGACCAGGATGAACTCCTGCAGCTTCGGTCCCTCCACATTGAGGCGGCGGCCGATCTGCCGCGCCAACGGGAATGCGTAGTCGGCATCGGTGACATACAGCACCGGGTACCTGCGCCCGGGCGATTCGGCGTATGACGCGGGAAGCGCGACGAACACCTGGTAGGTGCGGCCGGACACCGGATCCTTCACGTCCCAGACTTCGCTGCCGACCACCTCATACGGCGCGCCGGCGGCGCGCTGCCCACCCAGCGCGGTGGCCTTGTCAACGCTCGGCGCGAGTGGCGCCGGACGCGGTGCCGCAGCGGCGGCGGATTGAGGGGCCTGGGCGCACCCGGCCAGCATCGACAGAACCACAACACCCACTGCCAGATAGTTCAACGCTTCATCTCCATGGTGAACCTGACACCGCCTCCCGTGGCGGCCATCGGGATCATACAAGACCCGTCAAAGGATCCTTCCATGCCCAGTTCCGATGCAACTTCCTCCACCCCCGTTGCCGACGGCCGCTTCGATGCCATCATCATCGGCACCGGCCAAGCCGGCCCTGCACTGGCGGGCCGCCTGCACGAGACGGGCATGCGGGTGGCGATCATCGAACGTCATCTGGTTGGCGGCACCTGCGTGAACACCGGTTGCAAGCCGACCAAGACACTGGTGGCCAGTGCGTACGCCGCGCACACGGCCCGACGCGGCGCGGAGTACGGCTTCTCCAGCGGACCGATTACCGTGGACATGGGCGTGGTGGCCGCACGGGCACGCAAGGTCATCCTGGACTCGCGTAGCAGCAATGAGCACTGGCTGGGCGGAATGGCGGGCGTCGAACTGATCCGGGGCCATGCGCGCTTCGATGGCCCGGACGCCGTGGTGGTGGACGGCGTGCGGCTGACCGCGCCGCGCATCTTCATCAACGTGGGCGGGCGTGCAGCGGTGCCGGACATGCCCGGGCTGGCGGAGGTGCCGTACCTGACCAACAGCAGCATGGTCGCGCTGGAGACCCTGCCCCGCCACCTGGTGGTGGTCGGTGGGAGTTACATCGGGCTGGAATTCGCGCAGATGTATCGACGCTTCGGGGCGCAGGTCAGCATCCTGGAGCGGTCCGACCGCCTGATATCCCGCGAGGATCCGGATGTATCGGAGGCGGTGCGCGCGATCCTGGAGGCCGAAGGCATCGCGGTGCACACCGGGGTGAGCGACATGACGTTCGCACGCCACGCCGATGGCATTTCGGTTGCGGCCGGTACGGCCGAGGTGATTGGCAGCCACCTGCTGATCGCCATCGGGCGGCGTCCGAACACCGACGACCTGGGCCTGGACAAGGCCGGCATCAAGACCGACGAACGCGGCTACATCACGGTGGACGACCAGCTGCAGACCTCCGTGCCCGGGGTCTGGGCGCTGGGCGACTGCAATGGCCGCGGCGCCTTCACCCATACCGCGTACAACGACTTCGAGATCGTGGCGGCCAACCTGCTCGACGGCGAAGAGCGGCGGGTAAGCCAGCGCGTGCCCGGCTACGCGCTCTACATCGACCCGCCGTTGGGGCGGGCCGGCATGTCGGAAACCGAGGCGGCGCGGAGCGGGCGCCCGCTGCTGGTGTCCAAGCGACCGATGACCCAGGTCGGCCGCGCCGTGGAAAAAGGCGAGACCCAGGGCTTCATGAAGGTGGTGGCCGATGCCGGCACGCGCCGCATCCTGGGCGCGGCGATCCTCGGCACTGGCGGGGACGAGGCCATCCACGGCATCCTCGACACGATGAGCGCGGACCGGCCACTGGATGACCTGCGCTGGGCCGTGCCGATCCACCCGACGGTTTCCGAGTTGATTCCCACCCTGCTGGTGGATCTTGCGCCAGCCACCGATTGAGGATGCACCGGATGCGCAATGCCCGCCCTCTCCTGCTGTGCATCGGTCTGTGTTGCAGCCTGCTGCCGGCGCCGGCATGGAGCAGGCCGCGCACGCCCGACCAGCCGCCGCGTACGGAAACGGGCACCCTGCAGGGCGCCCCCTGGCGCATCGACGTGCCCGCGCACTGGAACGGCCAGCTGGTGATGTATGCGCATGGCTTCGAACCGGTCGGCACGCCGCGACCAGATCCCTGGCCGGCCAATCCCTGGACCGAAGCGCTGGGCAAGGCTGGCTATGCGGTGGCGCAGAGCGGTTACCGCAGCCAAGGCTGGGCGGTGAAGGATGCCATCGACGATCTGGAGCGGCTGCGTGCGCAGTTCCTGCGCGAGCATCCGGACACCCGCCGTACCTGGATCATGGGGTTTTCAATGGGCGGCGCGGTCGCCATCGCCACGCTTGAACGGCTACCCGCGCACTATGCCGGTGGCGCATCCCTGTGCGGGGCGAACCTGCCGGGCAGCGTACTGGCGGCGGAAATGCTGACCTCGCTGCTGGCCTTCGAGTACTTCTTCCCGAACGCGAAGGGCTTGCCCGTCGCAGGCCTGGCGTCGGCGGACGCGGCGACACTCCCACAGGGTGAGTTGTTTGCCACTATCGACGCTGCCGTGAAGGGCAACCCGAAGGCCGCAGCCGTGCTCGCGAGGCGGCTGGAAGTGACGCCGGACGAGCTGTCAGGCACGCTCAGCCTGCATGCGCTGGTGTTCCAGCAACTGCTCAAACGCGCCGGAGGCATGCCGACAGGAAATCGTGAAACGGCATACACAGGTTTTGGCGACGACAAGGCGTTCAACGCCGGCGTGCGAAGGGTGTCGGCAGACCCGGCGGCACTGGCCAGGCTGGACCGCGACCTGGCACTGACCGGCGCCCTCCGCCGGCCGCTGCTGGTTCAGTACAACCGCGAGGATCCCTCGGTGACGCCGCGCTTCGAGGCGGTGTATCCGGCGTTGGTGGCCAAGGCGGACGCTGCCGCGCAGCTCACCACATTGCCGGCTACCGGCACGGGCCACTGCGACTTCACTCCGGAGCAGATCGTCGACGCGGTCGTTACGCTGGGCAGGCCAACGGCACCGGCGCCGGCGCCGTTACCGGCCGCGGCGCGCTCCACTGGCGCAGCACCGCGCCCCTGAGGGCCTGTTCGCCGCACCCGGTGGGGCAGCGCAGCACGCGGGCGACCGAGGTGCTGATGAACCCCTGCCCTTCGTGCGCCTTGAACACCGACTCGCACGACAGGCAGCGGGCGACCATTGCGTACAGATGCACGATGCGTCCGCTGCACGGGTCCTGCAGGGCGTCCACGTCAAGCAGTTCGAACTGACAGGTGTCGGGATTCGGGCGGCGGGGCAAAGGCTGGGGAATGCGGGTCTGCAGGTTCACGTGTCGCACCGGAGCGGGGTCGGACCGACTCTAGGGATCGGGACGTGGAGTCCGCGTGCAGGGTGCTGCGAACGCAGCGCGAAAATCACGGAATGTCGCCGTGCTGGCGCTCGCGGACCTCTTCGATGTCGCGTTCCAGAAAATAATTCAGGAACGTCCGCACCACCGCGATGGCGGCAAGCTGGCCGATCGAGTCCCACGTGGTGTAAATGGCCGATTCCACGATATCCCCGGCCAGCTGCAGGGTAAGGCCGGCCACCAGCCAGCGGCCATATTCGAGCCACAAAGCCCTGCGCTCGGGATGGCTGCCACCGCGCACCATCAACAGCATCATCTTCGCGAACGCCTTGATCGTCGCCAGCGTGATCAGGATCAGGGCCAGCAACGCGATGATGGTGACCACCGGCTCGGTGAGTGTCACCAGCCAGCTCTGCAGCGGTAGCGGGTCCAGGGGGCGGGTGGTAGCAGCAAGGTACACGGGTCAGCTCCGGTGGATGCCGATCTCACGGCCTACATGTCCATGCAGAGGATCGCGGAGGCAGGCCGGGCGGCGCGTCAGTACTTCTACTTGCCCGCCGCCAGTGAAGAATGCACGGCGCGGTCGGATTGAGGATAGACACCTGCCGGAGCCCAACAGACATTCAAGCAACCCTCCCCGGCACGCCTGAAGGAGTTTCCGTGGCCGCTCGATACGTCCTGACCCAGTCCGGCTCGCAGTACCACTTTGTATTGAAAGCCGGCAACAACGAAGTGATCCTGCGCAGCGAGCGCTACACCGCCAGGCACAGCGCGCTGTCCGGCATTGGCTCGGTCCGCGCCAACTCACCCTACGACGACCGTTACCAGCGGACGTCCGCCGCCAATGGCCAGCCGATGTTCAACCTGCTCTCCGCCAACGGTGAAACCATCGGCACCAGCGAGACCTACACCTCCCCCAGCGCCCGCGAAATCGGCATCCGCTCGGTGATGACCAATGGCCCGGAGGCACCCATCGACGACCAGGCCTGAGGCCTGCTTCGCACCTGAGGCGGGCACTGGCAGCCGGGCGGGGGCCCGGCTATGTTATGCGCCTTCCCTGCCCTGGCCCCGGCCCTGATGAGTGCTTCCGCGTCCCCCCTTGCCGCCTGCGAGAACTGCACTGCTGCCCTGCACGGCGACTTCTGCCACCAGTGTGGGCAATCGGCACACAGCCCGGTACGCAGCTTCGGGCATGCGGTGGAGGAAGTGTTCGAGTCGTTCTGGCACCTGGACGGGCGCATCTTCCGCACCCTGCGCCAGCTGCTGCTGCCCGGCCGGCTGGCGGCCAGCTACCTGGCCGGGCATCGCGCGCGGTATGTGCCGCCGATGCGGCTGTTCGTGATCCTGAGCGTGCTGACCTTCTTCGTTGCCCGGCTCGCCGTGCATGTGGATGGAGGCACTTTCATCCAGCAGACCGCCACGCCGCCCGAAGTACCGGGCGCGTTCCAGGATGCGACCAGCAGCGCCGAAGTGGAACAGGTGCGGCGTGCGCTGGTGGCACCGTTGGCGCAGTCGCGGCAGGCCATGCCGGAGCGCCTGCGCGCGCCGCTGGACACGGCCATCGAGAAAGTCGAGAAGCAGGCGGTACGGCGCAACCAGGAACTGGCAGCGCAGCCGGCGGGCGTTGCCGCGACCGCACCGGTTGCGGTCAAGCCAAAGGCGCCGCCGTCCACGGGTGGGCATTCCAAGCCGGTGCAGATAGACGGGCTGCCGGACTTCGTGAACCACTGGCTGGACGGCAAGGCCGCTGCCATCCGCAAGAACCTGCCGCGGGTGAGCGAGAATCCGCAGCTGGCCGTGAATGCATTCTTCTCTTCGGTTCCGTCCGTGCTGTTCGTGCTGGTGCCGTTGTTCGCACTGTTGTTGAAGGTGTTTTACCTGGGCAGCGGCCGCCTGTACCTGGAGCACCTGGTGGTGGCGCTGTACAGCCATGCTTTCCTGTGCGTGGGCCTGCTGGGCGTCCTGCTGCTGTCGATGCTGGGTACCCCGCTGGCCGGAATCCCCGGCGCCGACATCCTGATCGGCCTGGCCATCGCCGGCGTGTTGGTGTGGATGCCGATCTACTTGCTGGTGATGCAGCGCCGGGTTTATGGGGAGTCCTGGCTGGTCACGTCGCTCAAGTTCACGGTGCTGGGCTGGCTGTACTTCAGTGTCGTCACGGTCGCTACGGCGCTGCTCGCGCTGGCCAGCCTGGCCAACATCTGATTCAGGGCGCGCGGCCGGGCGCTGCCGGTGGCGTGGGCTGCCCCTGGTCCAGCGCATGCCGGCCCGCCGGGGTGAGATCGATATCCGCGTCCTCGGCCTGCACGGCCAGTCCCGCGGTGACCGCCCACGTTGCGTCTTCGGCTGAAACCGGATCGGTGGCGTGGATCGCGCGCAGGACGGCGAGCTGGTGGTCGGTAAGGGTCATGGCCAGGCTTCTCCTTGAAGTGCGTCGACTCTAGCAAGCCGAACGTGAAGCGCTTGGATCGTGAGTTAAGTAGTTTTACGCGCCTGGGTTGCAGCTATTTCGGTGGAGCGTGATTGAAGCGGGCGTCATGCTCATCACCACTTCCGCCCGATGCAGGCTGCCCAGATGGCGACGTTCTACACCCCGGCTCGACATGCTCCGCATCTGGCCCGCCGGTTCGGCTTCGCACTGATCACCCTGTGCGCGTTGGCAGCGTGCGGCAAGCGCGAGCCCGACACGGCTGCCGCGACGCCCACCCCGGCCGCATCGGCCCCGCC
>NZ_CAUQPH010000143.1:0-8743 GCF_963519925.1 uncultured Stenotrophomonas sp.
GGAGGAGGTGTCGGCCTCCGGCCGACGCCGGGGGACATTCGCCGGAAAGGGTATGCCGCCCCGGCACTCGATTCACCGGCAGCCGCTGTAGATCCCCCGCCAGCCCTTGCCCCACGGGCCTCCGGCGTGCCTCCGGTCACAGCGTCATCAAGCTGTAACAAAAACATCATTTCATAGCAGCGTCAGCCGGCGAGCCCGGCACCCCATCCCGCTACGGAGTGACGCATGAAACTGCATTCGGCCGGCTTCGCCGCCCTTTCCCTGGCCATCGCGCTGGGCCTGTCCGCCTGCAAGCCGGCCGCCGAAGGCCAGGCTACCGCCCCGGCAGAAGGCGCTCCCGCCGCAGCCCCGGCCGCCGGCGACAAGCTGACCGCCGAAATTTCCGGCGCCGGCGCCTCCTTCATCTTCCCGCTGGTGTCCAAGTGGTCGGCCGACTACAACGCCGCCACCGGCGCCAAGGTCAATTACCAGTCGATCGGCTCGGGCGGCGGTATCGCCCAGATCAAGGCCGGCACGGTCGATTTCGGTTCCTCCGACAAGCCGCTGTCCAGCGAAGAGCTGGCCCAGGCCGGCCTGGGCCAGTTCCCGTCGGCGATCGGCGGCGTAGTCCCGGTGGTCAACATCGACGGCCTGGAAGCCGGCAAGCTGCGCCTGAGCGGCCCGCTGCTGGCCGACATCTTCCTGGGCAAGATCAAGACCTGGAACGACCCGGCCATCGTCGCCGCCAACCCGGGCGTGAAGCTGCCCGACGGCAAGATCACCCTGGTCCACCGTTCGGACGGCTCGGGCACCACCTTCAACTTCTCCAACTACCTGTCCAAGGTCAGCCCGGACTGGAAGAGCAAGGTCGGTGAAGGCACCTCGGTGCAGTGGCCGGACGGCGTGGGTGGCAAGGGCAACGAAGGCGTGGCCTCGTACGTGAAGCAGATCAAGGGCTCGATCGGCTACGTCGAACTGGCCTACGCGCTGCAGAACGGCATGCCGTACGCGTCTATGCAGAACGCCGCCGGCAACTGGGTGCTGCCGACCGCCGACACCTTCGCCGCCGCGGCCGCCAGCGCCGACTGGGCCAGCGCCAAGGACTTCAACCTGGTCATCACCAACGCCCCGGGCGACCAGGCGTGGCCGATCACCGCCACCAATTTCATGCTGATGCACAAGCAGCCCAAGGATGCCCAGCGCAGCAAGGACACCCTCGCGTTCTTCAAGTGGGCCTTCGAAAGCGGCCAGGCCCAGGCCAACGAACTGCACTACGTGCCGCTGCCGGCCGAGCTGGTGAAGCAGATCGAAGGCTACTGGACCGCTGAATTCAAGTAACAGCTCCGGGCCCGCGTCCAACGCGGGCCCGGCACACCCCACATCCTCCTCGGGCCCCAGCCTTTCCCATGAATGCCATCGCCCAGCCTGTACCGGCACCCTCCACGCGCGACCTGCGTGATGCACGCAACGACAAACTGTTCCGATGGGTGCTGATCGCCACCGTTGTCCTGGTGCTGGTCGCCCTGGCCTGCGCTGCGCTCTCGATGCTGTGGGGCGGCCGCCATGCCCTGCAGGAGCAGGGCCTGAGCTTCTTCTATTCCTCCGACTGGAATCCGGTCGAAAACAAGTTTGGTGCACTGGCCCCGATCTACGGCACCCTGGTCACCGCGGTGATCGCAATGATCATCGCCGTGCCGGTGAGCTTCGGCATTGCCTTCTTCCTCACCGAAGTGGCGCCGCGCTGGATGCGTGGCCCGGTCGGTACCGCCATCGAACTGCTGGCCGGCATTCCCTCGATCATCTACGGCATGTGGGGCCTGTTCGTGCTGGTGCCGGTGATGACCGAGTACGTCACCCCCACCCTCAACGAAACCCTGGGCGAGTGGCCGATCATCGGCCCGCTGTTCCAGGGCCCGCCGCTTGGCATCGGCGTACTCACCGCTGGCTTCGTGCTGGCGATCATGGTCATTCCGTTCATCTCATCGGTGATGCGCGAAGTGTTCCTGACCGTCCCTACCCGCCTGAAGGAATCGGCCTACGCGCTGGGTTCGACCAAGTGGGAAGTGAGCTGGGACATCGTGCTGCCCTACACCCGCTCGGCGGTGATCGGCGGCATCTTCCTCGGCCTCGGCCGTGCGCTCGGTGAAACCATGGCGGTGGCCTTCGTGATCGGCAACAGCGTGCGCCTGTCACCCTCGCTGCTGGAGCCGGGCACGACCATTGCCGCACTGATCGCCAACGACTTCGGCGAAGCGACTGAAACCTATCGCTCGGCACTGCTGCTGCTTGGCTTCGTGCTGTTCATCGTGACCTTCGTGGTGCTGGCAATCGCCCGCCTGATGCTGATGCGCCTGTCCCGCAAGGAGGGCAACTGATGTCCACCGCCGTCGCTTCCAATCCGCAGCCACTCTACCTGCGCCGCCGCATCGTCAACATCACCGCCCTGCTGCTGTCGTGCCTGACCGCGCTGTTCGGCCTGTTCTTCCTCGGCTGGATCCTGCTCACCCTGGCGTCCAAGGGCCTGGCCGGGATCAACCTGGACCTGTTCACCCGGATGACCCCGCCGCCCATGCAGGAAGGCGGCCTGGCCAATGCCTTCTTCGGCAGCGCGGTGATGTGTGCGATGGCGATCGCCATCGGCACCCCGCTGGGCGTGCTGGCCGGCACCTGGCTGGCCGAGTACGGCAACTTCCGCAAGGCAGGCACGGTGGTGCGCTTCGTCAACGACATCCTGCTCTCGGCACCGTCGATCGTGCTCGGCCTGTTCGTCTACACCCTGTACGTGATGCAGACCGGCGGGCAGTTCTCGGCCTTTGCCGGTGCGCTGTCGCTGGCCTTCATCGTGCTGCCGGTGGTGGTGCGCACCACCGACGAAATGCTGCGTCTGGTGCCCTCGCAGATGCGTGAAGCAGCGCTGTCGCTCGGTATCCCGCAGTGGAAAGTGACCGTACAGGTGCTGTACCGCAGCGCCGCCGCCGGCATCATCACTGGCATCCTGCTGGCCCTGGCCCGCATCTCCGGCGAAACCGCCCCGCTGCTGTTCACCGCCTTCGGCAACCAGTACTGGAACAGCAACGTGTTCCAGCCGATGGCCAGCGTGCCGGTGGTGATGAACCAGTTCGCCGGCAGCCCGTATGAATCCTGGCAGACGCTGGCCTGGGCCGGCGCGCTGGTGCTGACCCTGTTCGTGCTGCTGGTCAGCCTCTCCGCGCGCGGCATCCTGCTGCGCAACCGCATCTCCCATGACTGATCTTTCCGCGGATATCGCCATGAACGACCTCACCAATGCCGTGCCGATGCAGCGCATCGCGGTGCCGACCTCGCACCAATCGCTGGGCAACCCGGCGCCGACCAAGCTGGCCGCCCGCGGACTGGACTTCTACTACGACAAGTTCCACGCGCTGAAGAACATCAACCTGGAAATCCCGGAAAAGCGCGTCACCGCGCTGATCGGGCCCTCCGGTTGCGGCAAGTCGACCCTGCTGCGCATCTTCAACCGCATCTACGCGCTGTACCCCAAGCTGGAAGCCCGCGGCGAAGTGCTGCTGGACGGCGAGAACATCCTCTCGCCCAAGTACCCGATGAACCGCCTGCGCAGCAAGGTCGGCATGGTGTTCCAGAAGCCGGTGCCGTTCCCGATGACCATCTTCGAGAACGTGGCCTACGGCATCCGCCACCACGAAAAGCTGTCCAAGGCGGACATGAACGACCGCGTCGAGCACGCCCTGCGCCAGGGCGCGCTGTGGGACGAGGTCAAGGACAAGCTCAACCAGAGCGCGCTGGGCCTGTCCGGCGGCCAGCAGCAGCGCCTGTGCATCGCCCGTGCCGTAGCGCTGCGCCCGGACGTGCTGCTGCTCGACGAGCCGACCTCGGCGCTGGACCCGATCTCGACCAGCCGCATCGAACAGCTGGTCGAAGAGCTCAAACACGATTACACCATCGTGATCGTCACCCACAACATGCAGCAGGCCGCGCGCGTGTCCGACTACACCGCCTTCATGTACCTGGGCGACCTGATCGAACACGACCGCACCGAAGTGATCTTCTCGCAGCCGAACAAGCAGCAGACTGAGGATTACATCACCGGGCGGTTCGGGTAAGCCGTTACCGCCGTTTTGCCAGGCATTGCAGCCAGGCAGGGCCTGGCTCTACCGCAACCATCCAGCCGGCCAGTGTCCGGCTTTACGGGAACCATCATGAACATTCCGAACGACCACATCGTCAAGAGCTACGACGAAGAACAGCAGCGGCTGGTGGCCGAGATCGTGCGCATGGGCGAAATGTCCGTGGCGCAGCTGGAAGCGGCGCTGGACGTGATCGAACGCCGCGACGACAGCGCCGCGCAGCGCATCATTGCCAACGACGAAGCGATCGACAGCCTGGAACAGCAGATCAGCCATGACGTCATGCGCCTGGCGCTGCGCGGGCCGATGGCGCGCGACCTGCGCGAGATCCTGGCCGGCCTGCGCATTCCGGCCGACATCGAGCGCATCGGCGACTACGCGGCCAACGTGGCCAAGCGCTCCATCGCGCTCAGCAAGGTGCCGCCGCTGCCGCAGATCCAGGGCCTGCGCGCCTTGGGTCGCCTGGCCGCGCAGCAGGTGCGCCGCGCCATCGAGGCTTACCGCGACAACGACGCCGATGCCGCGCTCGCCCTGCGCGACGACGATGCCCGCCTTGACGCGCAGTACACCGCGTTGTTCCGCGAGCTGCTGACCTACATGATGGAAGACCCGCGCAATATCACCCCGTGCACCCACCTGTTGTTCATGGCCAAGAACCTGGAGCGGGTCGGCGACCACGCCACCAACATCGCCGAGAACGTGTGGTTCCTGGTGCATGGCGAGCAGGCGCTGCCGCCGCGCGAGAAGCGCGACGAGACCAGCACCGAACAGCTGTAGCAGGCCGGCAGCGGGCGTTACACGCCGTTACAGGCCGATACCGCGTATCGGCCTTTTTTAATTCCCTATTCAGCAAAAAAATCCCACTCTGGACCTGCGTTCCACCCCACCGCTCCAGAGGGTTCACACCATGAAACGTCTCATCGCCGCCACGCTGTCGTTGACCCTGCTCGCCGCCACCGGTTCGGCCTTCGCGGCCCCGCCCCGCCATGATGACCGCGACCACCGCGACCGCCATGACCAGCGCGATGACCGCAACCATGGCCCGTCGCGTGGGCATGATCGCCACGATCCGCCGCGTCGCGGCGGCCACCTCGCCAAGGACCACCGCGGCGCCTACGTGAGCGACTACCGGCGCCACGGCCTGCATGCGCCCAAGCGCGGCCAGCAGTGGCGCAAGGTTGATGACCGCTATGTGTTGATCGCGGTGGCCAGCGGCCTGATCGCGGACGTGGTGCTCAACGCGCGTTAAGCCATCCGCGACACGCAATAACCTTCGACGCGCCGGGACCTCCCGGCGCGTCTGCGTTTCGGGGCAGCCCCGGGATCGTCGCCCGCTGTCGCGAACAACCCAAGCTGTCGCGGACGCACCGTTTGCACTGAATCGGCCCTGTCTCGAACCGGCCACTCGCGCATCCTTCCTGCCCTGGCCGCGCTCTTATCCTGTGCCACGTTGAACAGGATCGCCGCACCGCATGCAGAGCCTCTGCCAGACCGAACTTGCCGCCGCCCACGGCGGCGACCGCGCCGCGCTGGACCGCGTGCTGCGGCATTCGCGCCAGCACCTGCGCCGCTATGCCGAGTACCACTGCGTCATCAACGACGTTGAAGATGCGGTCCAGGAAAGCCTGATCACGGTATCGCGGCGGCTGTGCGACCTGCGCCTGGTCGAGTGCTTCACCTCGTGGGCGTTCCGCATCGTCAAGCGCGAATGCAACCGGCTCAAGCGAGCGCGCTGCCAGTGGCGACACGAGGAACTGCGTGAGGAAATCCTGCCGCCGGCACGGCGCGACAACCTGGACCTGCGCCGCGACTGCGCCGCCGCGCTGGAATCGCTGCCCGCGCACTACCGCGAGGTGATCCTGCTGCGCGATCTGGAAGGGCTGTCCATTGCCGAAATGGCCGCTCAGCTCTCCACCACCCCCGAAACCATCAAGGCCCGGCTGCACCGCGCCCGCGTCATGGCGCGCGAATACCTGGCCTGATGTTCCCCGCGTGCCGGCAATCCGGCATGCTTCCCTGGCTGCACCCTGCCCCCCTCGGGCATTACTAGGAGCTTCTCCATGACCCTGTCCACCAAACACGCTTCCCTGCTGGCCTGCGCCGCGCTCGCCGGCGGCCTCGGCCTGGCCGGTACCGCATCGGCCCTGTCGATGACCGACCTGGCGCAAGGCTACGCACTGGCAGCGCAGGCCGCGCCCAAGGCCGATGCCAAGGCCGCGGAAGGCAAGTGTGGCGAAGGCAAATGTGGCGCCGATAAAGCCAAGCCGCACGCCACCGACAAGAAGGCCGCCGAAGGCAAGTGCGGTGAAGGCAAGTGCGGTGCCGACAAGGCCAAGGCCAAGCCGGCGGCGAAGAAGCCTGCCGAGGGCAAGTGCGGCGAAGGCAAGTGCGGTGCCGGGCACTGACCTGCGCAGCGGCGTGAACCCGATTCCGCCGTCGCTGCCGGCGACGGCGGTGGGGCTTGGCCTGCGCCGCGGCCTGCTCGATGACCTCGAGCAGGCGCTGCCCGGCGATGTCGACTTCCTCGAGTGCGCGCCGGAGAACTGGATCGGGCTCGGCGGCGCGCTGGGCGAACGGCTGCGCGGGCTCAGCGCGCGCTATCCGCTGACTTGCCACGGACTGTCGCTGTCGCTCGGCGGCAGCGCGCCGCTGGACCTGGCCTTCGTCGACCAGGTCCGGCGCTTCCTCGACACCCACCACGTCGCCCTGTACAGCGAACACCTGAGTTACTGCAGCGACGACGGGCACCTGTACGACCTGCTGCCGCTGCCGTTCACCGACGAAGCGGTGCGGCACGCGTCCAGCCGCATCCGCCAGGTGCAGGATCGGCTGGGGCGCCGCATCGCGGTCGAGAATGTGTCGACCTACCTCACCCCGCACGCGGCGATGAGCGAACTGGCCTTCACCCGTGCGGTACTGGACGAGGCCGACTGCGACCTGCTGCTGGACGTGAACAACGTCTACGTCAACGCCGGCAACCACGGTTACGATCCGGTCGCCTTCATCGATGGCCTGCCGGCCGCGCGCATCGTGTGCCTGCACGTGGCCGGCCACCACGACGAGGCCGACGGTCTCAGGATCGATACGCACGGCAGCGCGGTGATCGATCCGGTGTGGGCGCTGCTGGCGCATGCGCGGAACCGCTTCGGTCCGCGACCGGCACTGCTTGAACGCGATTTCAACCTGCCGCCGTTTGCCGAGCTGCGCGGGGAGCTGCAGCAGATGCGCCGCATCCTGGCCGGCCAACCGTTGCTGCCGGGAGCGGCGGCATGAGCGCCACGCTGCGCGACCAGCAATGGGCGTTGACCGGCCACCTGCGCAACCCGGACACCGCGCCGGCGCCGGCCGGCCTGGACGCGCGCCGGCTGCAGGTTTACCGCGACCTGCTGTTCAACAACCTGCAGTCCCTGCTTGGCGGTAGTTTCCCGGTCCTGCTGCAGGTGCTGGACGACGCGGAATGGCAGGCCCTGTGCCGGCGATACTTCATCGAGCACCGCTGCGTATCACCGCTGTTCACCGAGGTCGCTGGCGAGTTCGTGCAGTGGCTGCAGGACCAGCCCGCGCTGCCACGGCCGTTCCTGGCCGAACTGGCGCACTACGAATGGGTGGAACTGGCGCTGCAGGCCAGCGATGGCCGACCGCTGCCACCGGCGGAGACGGCGTGCGATCCGTGGCAGGTGCCGCTGCAGCGCTCGGCGCTGGCCTGGCCGTTGCGCTATCGATGGCCGGTGCAGCAGATCGGCGCCGCATACCAGCCCAGCGAGCCTCCGCCGGAGCCCACCTGCCTGATGGCGCGTCGGATGCCCGACGGCAGCATCGTGTTTTCGCAGCTCAGCGCCCTGGCCTGGGCGTTGCTGGTGCAGGTGGGCGAGGCGCCGGCGCGTAGCGGTGCCGTGCATCTGCAGCAGCTGGCGCACGCGCATGGCCTGGACCCCGCCGCGCTTGAAGCGCCCGGGCAGGCCCTGCTGGCGCAGTTGCTGGCCACGGCGGTGATAGGCCCGGCAGGGTTGCCCACTGCCCGCTGAACCGCGTGGCCGGCGTGCGCATCCGCGGCGGCGCGCGGGCCCTCCCTAGCGCATCGTCCCTGATTCCGGAGTTTCCGATGCGCCTGCCCTTCCCTGCCACTGCCCTGCGCGACCGCCTGGACGGTCTCGGCCGCTGGCTCGCCCCGCTTGGCCTGCGCCTGCTGCTGGCGTGGGAGTACATCGAATCCGGCCGCGAGAAGTGGCGCGGCGTGAACTGGTTCGACAGCGTGCAGGCCGACTTCCCGTTGCCGCTGCGCTGGCTGCCGCCGGCACTGAACTGGCACGCCGCGACCTGGCTGGAACTGCTGGGCGGGGCCTGCCTGCTGCTGGGCGTGGCCACCCGCGCCAGTGCCGCGCTGCTGATCGGGCTGACCGTGGTAGCCACGGCGGCCGTCCACTGGCCGGCGCAGTGGGACACGCTGGCCGCGCTGGCCGAGGGCTACGCGATCAGCGACCGCGGCCAGGGCAACTACAAACTGCCGCTGCTGTTCGTTGCGATGCTGCTGCCCCTGCTGCTGCAGGGTGGCGGCCGCCTGAGCGTGGATGCGTGGCTGGCCCGGCGCCATCCCGCCGCGCGCGCGCATTCCGATGCGCTGGCCTGGGGCGGGTTCGCAC
>NZ_CAUQPH010000144.1:0-8682 GCF_963519925.1 uncultured Stenotrophomonas sp.
CGCCACCGCCGCCAACTCGGTCGCGCTGGGCCAGGGCTCGGTCGCCGACCGCGCCGACACGGTGTCGGTGGGTGCGGTGGGCGCCGAACGCCAGGTGACCAACGTTGCCGCCGGCAGCGCCGCCACCGACGCGGTCAACAAGGGCCAGCTGGACGGCGGCATCGCCACCGCCAACGGCTATACCGACCAGCGGTTCAGTGCGATGGCCGATACCTTCGACATGTACAAGGGCGAAGTCGATGACCGCCTGCGTCGCCAGGATCGCCGCATCGACCGCCAGGGTGCGATGAACGCGGCCATGCTCAACATGGCCACCAGTGCGGCCGGCGTCCGCACCCAGAACCGCGTCGGTGTCGGCGTCGGTTTCCAGAGCGGTGAGTCGGCGTTGTCGCTGGGTTACCAGCGTGCGGTCAGCGACCGCGCCACCATCACCTTCGGTGGCGCGTTCAGCAGCGATGACAGCTCGGTGGGCGTGGGTGCCGGCTTCGGCTGGTAACCGCGGAATGGAATGCAGGGCCTGAGGGGGCGGGTCACGGGAACCCTGGCCAGGGCCGGCCGGGGTGACCGCATGGAGTGTTGGCCTGAACAGTCGTTTGATCCATGACCTTGATGAGGATTTCAACGTGACCAAGAAGCAGAACCTTCGCATCAACGTGCTGGCAGCCGCCGTGCTGTCGCTGTCCGTGGGCGCCAGCGCCTATGCCGCCGGCTTGCCGGTGAAGGAGCCGGCGCGCCAGGCCAGTACCGCGCAGCAGAGCTCCGAACGCATCATCGTCAAGTACCGCACCGGCACCGCCGCTGCCAGCGACCGTTCGGCCAAGCTGGCCGCGGTGACCTCGGCGGTGTCGCGCGCCAGCCTCGGCGGTACCGCTTCGCGCGCCGCCGCGGCCAGCCCGCAGCTGCTGCGCCGGCTCGGTACCGGTGCCGATGTGATCCGCCTGCAGGGCAAGCTCAGCCAGGCGCAGCTGCAGACCGTGCTGAAGGAAATCCAGGCCGATCCGTCGGTCCAGTACGCGGCCGCCGACGTGAAGCTGCAGCGCGCCGACGTGCGTGCGAAGGAAACCGCGCAGCTGGTGCCGAACGACCAGTACTACGCCCAGTACCAGTGGCACCTGCACAGCGCCACCGGTGGCGTGAACGCACCGGCCGCGTGGGACGTGGCGCAGGGCGAAGGCGTGGTGGTGGCGGTGCTGGACACCGGCATCCTGCCGCAGCACCCGGACTTTGCCGCCGGCACGCTGCTGGAAGGCTACGACTTCATCAGCGACGCCGAGACCTCGCGCCGCCCGACCGATGAACGCGTGCCGGGTGCGCTGGATTACGGCGATTGGGTAGAGAACGACAACGAGTGCTACGCCGGTTCGCTGGCCGAAGACAGCTCCTGGCACGGCACCCACGTGTCGGGCACGGTCGCCGAAGCGACCAACAACACCCTCGGCATGGCCGGGCTTGCCTACAAGGCCAAGGTGCTGCCGGTGCGCGTGCTCGGCAAGTGCGGCGGTTACCTGTCCGACATCGCCGATGCGATCACCTGGGCCTCGGGCGGTACGGTTGCCGGTGTGCCGGCCAATCCGAACCCGGCCGAAGTGATCAACATGAGCCTGGGCGGCGGTGGCGCGTGCGATCCGGCTTACCAGGATGCGATCAATGGTGCGGTCTCGCGCGGCACCACCGTGGTGGTGGCGGCCGGCAACCAGGCCTCGAATGCGTCGGGTTACCGTCCGGCCAGCTGCGCCAACGTGATTGCCGTGGGCGCCACCCGCATCACCGGTGGCATCGCGTCGTACTCCAACTTCGGTGCGGCGGTGGACCTGTCCGGTCCGGGCGGCGGCGGTGGCGTCGACGGCAACCCGGGCGGTTACGTCTGGCAGGCCGGCTACAACGGCCTGACCACGCCGACCTCCGGTGCCTACAGCTACATGGGCATGGGCGGCACCTCGATGGCCTCGCCGCACGTGGCCGCCGTGGCCGCGCTGGTGCAGGGCGCACTGGCCTCGGCCGGCCGCGATCCGCTGACCCCGGCGCAGCTGGAAGCCCTGCTCAAGCAGAGCGCGCGCGCGTTCCCGGTCACCATCCCGACCTCGACCCCGATCGGCAGCGGCATCGTCGATGCCAAGGCGGCACTGGATGAGGCCCTGGAAGAGCCGTGCACGGTCGACTGCGCGCCGGATGCGACGCCGCTGACCAACCGCGTGGCGGTGGGCGGGCTGAGCGGTGCCGGTGGCAGCGAAACCCTGTACAGCTTCGAAGCCGCCGCCGGCAAGACGGTCAGCTTCCTGACCTACGGTGGCAGCGGCAACGTGTCGCTGTACGTCAGCGCCGGCGAGGAGCCGACCGCGACAGACTTCGACGCCAAGTCCAGCCGCCCGGGCAACAGCGAAACCGTGCGCTTCACCGCGCCGGTGGCCGGCACCTACTACATCAAGCTGGTCGGCGAGTCGGCCTTCAGCGGGGTGAGCATCCAGGCCGTCCAGTAACGCAGCAGCGCACCCACGGGAGCCCGTCATGTGACGGGCTCCCGTTTTCCATTGGCCACTACCGCATGTGGCACCACGACGAACTGCTAAAGTCTGCGGGTCGCCAGGAGAGCTTTCGTGAATGCGGTAACCCACGATCTTGCTGAAGAGTCGTCCACGGACGCGGAATCCCGCATCGTGGCGCTGTTGCTGCGCAACGGACGCCTGAAGGAGGCCGACCTGGCCCGGGCCCGTCCGCTGCAGCGCGAATCCGGCGGCAGCCTGCTGCCGCTGCTGGTGCGGCTGGGCCTGGTGTCCGAACGCGACCATGCCCAGGCCTGTGCCGAGGTGCTGGCGCTGCCGCTGCTGGAGGCCAAGGCCGTCCCCGAAGCACCCCCCGAATCCCTGCTCGATGCGCTGCCGCTGTCGCTGCGCTTCCTGAAGCAGTTCCATGCCTGTCCGCTGGGCCTGCACGATGGCGTGCTCGACCTGTGGCTGAGCGACCCGCAGGAACCCTACGCCGCCGAAGCGGTGCAGCTGGCCATGGCCGTGCCGGTACGCCTGCACGTGGGCCTGCGCTCGGAAATCGACGACCTGATCGAACGCTGGTTCGGCCAGGGCCGCAGCGCGATGGGCGCGATCATTGAAACCGCCGATGGCGAAGGCAGCGCGGTCGACGATATCGAGCACCTGCGCGACCTCGCCTCCGAAGCGCCGGTGATCCGCCTGGTCAACCTGGTGATCCAGCGTGCGGTGGAACTGCGGGCGTCCGACATCCACATCGAACCGTTCGAGAACCGGCTGAAGGTGCGCTACCGCGTCGACGGCGTGCTGATCGAAGGCGAAAGTCCGCCCGCCAACCTCACCGCGGCGGTGATCAGCCGCATCAAGATCATGGCGCGGCTCAACATCGCCGAGCGCCGGCTGCCCCAGGACGGCCGCATCATGCTGCGCGTGCAGGGCAAGGAACTGGACCTGCGCGTCAGCACCGTGCCCACCGCGCACGGCGAAAGCGTGGTGATGCGCCTGCTCGACCGCGACACCATGGTGTTCGATTTCCATCGGCTCGGGTTCACCGACGCGTTCCTGCCGCAGTTCCGCAAGGTGCTGGACCAGCCACACGGCATCCTGCTGGTCACCGGCCCCACCGGCTCGGGCAAGACCACCACGCTGTACACCGCGCTCAGCCAGCTCAATACCGCCGACGTCAAGATCATCACCGTCGAAGACCCGGTCGAATACCAGATCGAAGGCATCAACCAGATCCAGGCCAAGCCGCAGATCGGCCTGGATTTCGCCAGCGCGCTGCGCAGCATCGTGCGCCAGGACCCGGACATCATCATGATCGGCGAAATGCGCGACCTGGAAACCGCGCGCATCGCGATCCAGTCGGCGCTGACCGGCCACCTGGTGCTGTCCACCCTGCACACCAACAACGCCGCCGGTGGCATCACCCGCCTGCTCGACATGGGCGTGGAAGACTACCTGCTCACCTCCACCATCAACGGCATCCTGGCCCAGCGCCTGGTGCGCCGGCTGGAGCCGCAGCATGCGCTGCGCTACCCGGCTTCGCCGGAGGAAATCGAACGCTTCGACCTGCGCCGCCTGCAGCCGGAAGGCGAGATATACCTGTACCGCGCGCAGCCCTCGGCGTTGGCGCCCACCGGTTACCTCGGCCGCACCACCATCATGGAATTCCTGGTGATGAACGACGAGCTGCGGCGCGCGGTGATGCGCCGCGCCGGCATGGGCGAAGTGGAGCAGATCGCGCGTGCCGCCGGCATGCGCACCATGTACGAAGACGGCCTGTCCAAGGCGCTGCAGGGCTACACCACGATCGAGGAAGTGCTGCGCGTGACGGAGGAAAGCTGAGCATGCCGCAGTACCGCTACAAAGCCCTCAACGCGCACGGTGAGCTGTTCGACGGCCAGATGGATGCCGCCAGCGAAGCCGATGTCGCCGCGAAGCTGCAGGACCAGGGCCACCTTCCAATGGAAGCGCGCCTGGCCGGCGAGGGTGGCGCGGGCGGTTTTTCGTGGGCCGCGCTGGTGCGGCGCAAGCCGTTCGACGGCGCCGCGCTGGTCCAGTTCACCCAGCAGCTGGCCACCCTGCTCGGCGCCGGTCAGCCGCTGGACCGCGCGCTGGGCATCCTGCTGGAGCTGCCGGAAGACGAACGCAGCCGGCGGGTGATCGCCGACATCCGCGACGTGGTGCGTGGTGGCGCGGCGCTGTCCACCGCGCTGGAACGCCAGCATGGGCTGTTCTCGCGGCTGTACATCAACATGGTGCGCGCCGGCGAAGCCGGTGGCAGCCTGCACGACACCCTGCAGCGCCTCTCCGATTACCTGGAACGCAGCCAGGAACTGAAGGGCAGGGTGATCAACGCGCTGATCTACCCGGCGATCCTGCTGGCGGTGGTGGGCGGGGCGCTGCTGTTCCTGCTCGGCTACGTGGTGCCGCAGTTCGCACTGATGTACGAAAGCCTGGACGTCGCGCTGCCGTGGTTCACCCAATGGGTGCTCAACGCCGGCCTGGTGGTGCGCGACGGCTGGCTGGCGATGATCGTGGTGCCGGCGCTGCTGCTGCTGGTGGTCGAGCGGAAACTACGGCAACCGGCCGCGCGGCTGGCGCTGGACGGCTGGCTGCTGCAGCGCCGGGGCATCGGCGGGCTGCTGGCCAAGCTGGAAACCGCACGCCTGGCGCGCACCCTGGGCACGCTGCTGCGCAATGGCGTCCCGCTGCTGGCCGGGCTGGGCATCGCCCGCAACGTGCTGGGCAACCGCGCGCTGGCCGCCGACGTCGACGCCGCCAGCGACGAGGTCAAGAACGGCAACGGCCTCTCCGTCGCGCTGGCCCGCGGCAAGCGCTTCCCACGGCTGGCCATGCAGATGATCCAGGTCGGCGAGGAGTCCGGCGCGCTGGATGTCATGCTGCTCAAGACCGCCGACACGTTCGAACAGGAAACCGCGCGTGCCATCGACCGCCTGCTGTCGGCGCTGGTCCCGGTGATCACCCTGGTCCTGGCCTCGGTGGTCGGCCTGGTGATCGTGGCCGTGCTGGTACCGCTGTACGACCTGACCAATGCCATCGGCTGACCGCCGTGGCGCACTTCGTTCCGACCTGCTGCAAGGAGCTTCCATGATCCACCGTCGCACCCTGGTCCGTCCGTCTTCGCCCCGCCTCCAGGCGGGCATGAGCCTGCTGGAAATCATCATCGTCATCGTACTGATCGGCGCGGTACTCACCCTGGTCGGCAGTCGCGTGCTCGGCGGCGCCGATCGCGGCAAGGCCAACATCGCCAAGTCGCAGGTGCAGACCATGGCCGGCAAGATCGAAAACTACCAGCTCGACACCGGCAGGCTGCCGGCCAAGCTCGACGACCTGGTGACCCAGCCCGGCGGCAGCAGCGGTTGGCTGGGCCCGTATGCCAAGCCGGCCGAGCTCAACGATCCGTGGGGCAATGCGCTGGAATACCGCGCGCCCGGCGAAGGCCAGCCGTTCGACCTGATCAGCCTGGGCAAGGACGGCAAGGTCGGCGGCAGCAGCTACGATGCGGACATCAAGTACGAGTAAGCGCGCGTGGCACCGTCCGCAACGCCGCGCCGCATCCGGCCGCGCCACGCTGCAGCGCGACGGCGACGCGTGGGCGGCGTTTCGCTGCTGGAAATGCTGCTGGTGGTGGCGCTGATCGCGATCATCGGCGCGATCACCGCCACGGCGATGAACGGCGGCATCGACGGCATGCGGCTGCGCAACGCGGGCAAGGAAATCGCCAGCCAGCTGCGTTACACGCGCACCCAGGCCATTGCGACCGGCGAACGCCAGCGCTTCCTGATCGATCCGCAGGCGCGCACCTGGGAAGCGGCCAACGGGCGCCACGGCAGCCTGCCGGCGGCGATCGAGGTGCATTTCCGCGGCGCCGGCCAGGTCGCCGGGGTGGCCAGCGGCAAGGGCGGCATCGCCTTCCATCCCGATGGCGGCTCCAGTGGCGGCAGCATCGAGCTGGGCGTGCGCGACGCGCTGTGGCGCATCGACGTGGCGTGGATCACCGGCGAAGTGCGCTCGGGCCAGGTGCGGGGAGCACCATGAAGCGCCAGCGCGGCTATTCGCTGCTGGAAGTGATCGTCGCCTTTGCGCTGCTGGCGCTGGCATTGACCCTGCTGCTGGGCAGCCTGTCGGGGGCGGCGAAGCAGGTGCACGGTGCCGACCTGCGCAGCCGCGCCACCCTGCACGCGCAGTCGTTGCTGGCCGCCACCGGCATCGAATCGCCGCTGCAGCCCGGGCGCACCCAGGGCGACTGGGACGAGGGGCGCTTCCGCTGGGACCTGCAGGTCGAACCGTATGTCGACGTGCGCACCACCGCGCTGCAACCGGCCGCCGCCGCGCCCGCCAGCGGCCCGACCCTGGCCCAGCTGACCCTGCAGGTGCGTTGGGGCGAAGGCGAGGGCGAGCGCCTGCAATGGCGGTCGCTGCGCCTGCTGCCCACGACGCCGGAGCCAAGCCGGTGAGCGCGCGCGCCGCGCGCGGCTTCACCCTGATCGAAGTGCTGCTGGCCACGGTGCTGCTGGTGGGCGGGCTGGCGCTGGCCTTCGCCACGGTGCGTTCGGCGATGAACATCGCCCAGCGCGGCGAACGCGTGGCCGCGCAGAACGAGCGCATGCGGGCGGTCGAAGGCTTCCTGCGCCGGCGCCTGGGCATGGCGCTGCCCATGGCCGCCGAGCCGCCCGACCCGACCCGCGAACCGCTGTACTTCCTCGGCGAACCGCAGCACATGCTGTTCGTGTCCGAGCTGCCGGGCTACCTCGGTCGCGGCGGGTCCTACGTGCACGAACTGCAGGTCAACCGCAGCGGCAGCACGCTGCGCCTCGACATCGCCCTGACCCTGGTGCAGAACGGCGAACGCATTCCGGAAACCCCGCCGCGTCCACCGGAAATGCTGGCCGACGACCTGCGCGAGGTGGCCTTCCGCTATCGCGGCATCGACCCGCGCAGCGGCCAGCTGGGCGAGTGGCAGACGCAGTGGGACGACACCCGGCGCCTGCCGCTGCTGGTCGAGATCCGCATCGTGCCGCTGCAGGGGCCGGCGTGGCCGCCGATGGTGGCGGCGTTGTCGCAGGCACGTGGAGCGCGCCAATGAGCGCTCCACGCCTCCGGCGCGCGCGCGGTGCAGCGCTGGTGCTGGTGCTGTGGTTGATCGCGCTGCTCACCGCGGTGGTCGGTGCGTTCGCGCTCAGCGCCCGCATCGAGCACCTGCAGCAGCGCGTGATCGGCGACGATGCGATCGGCCAGGAGCATGCCCGGGCCGGGCTGGAATACGCCCTGTTCCGGTTGCGGCCGTCGGCCCTGCAACCGCCGTGGCAGGCCGATGGCCGCCGTTACCGCTGGACCTTCGACCAGCGTCGCATCGACCTGCGGGTGGTCGACGAGAACGGCAAGATCAACCTCAACCTGGCCGACACCACCCTGCTCACCGGATTCCTGCTGGCGCTGGAGGTGGACCCCGTGCGCGCGCGGCAGCTGGCCGGGGCCATTGCCGACTGGCGCGATCCCGACAGCCTGAAGCAACCCGGTGGCGGTGCCGAAAGCGCCGATTACCAGGCCGCCGGCTTGCCGTATGGCGCGCGCAACGGGCGCTTCGAGACACTGGGCGAGCTGCAGCGGGTGCTGGGCATGGACGCGGCGCTGTATGAACGGATGGAGCCGATGCTGACCCTGTACAGTCGGCAGTCGCGGCCGGACCCGCGGTTCGCGGCCGGGCCGGTGCTGGCCGCGCTTGGGCTGGACGCCGAAGCGCTGCTGGCCGAGCGCGAACGCAGCGCGGCGGCCGGCGATGAAAACGTGACCGGCGCGCTTGCCAGTGGCAGCGGCACCTATAGTATCGAGAGCCGCGCAATGGATGCGCGTGGCCGGGTGTCGGTGCTGCATGCGGTGATCCGCATGGGCGCGGCGGGCACGCCGGGAACGACTTACACGGTACTTCGCTGGGAACAGGGAATGGCAGCTCGATGACGGTTTGGCGGGACAGTCTGGTACAGGCACGGGGTCGACTCGCGCCCGGCGTGGGCAGCGGCCTGCGCTGGTGGCGGCGTTCCCTGCTGGCCTGGTTGCCGCTGCGCTGGCAATGGGCGATGGGCTGGTCGCAGTCGCGGCTGCTGCTGTCGCGTCACGCCGAGCAGCTGGTGCTGCGCCGCGACACCGCCGCGCAGGTCCAGGCCGTGGCCGAACT
>NZ_CAUQPH010000145.1:0-8535 GCF_963519925.1 uncultured Stenotrophomonas sp.
CTGCGGGATGCTGCCCGCGCGGCAGCGGGCCGGCAACGGCGCGACCGCCGCGCAGCGGGCCGCCGGCAATGGGCCCGGCATGGTGTGCTCCCCGGTTGTACCTCGGCGGGCGCCGATTTTGCCGGTCCGTCCCGGCCCAGGGTGTGCGTGTCATCGCAAAACGGGGCCTCCGAAGGGCCCCGTTCCAGCAGGATCAGCCGGGATTGCCACGTCGTGACGGAACCAGCGCGAATGTGTCGACCGCAAGCTTCTCGGCATGGTTCAGCCAGGCGCGGATCTCCAGGTCATCCACCTCGTGATCCAGCCCGACCGGCACGCTGATGCGGCCTTCAGCATCGGGCTGGACCCACTGCTGGGCCACCACCACCTTGCGCTTAGACGAGACCGCCTCGATCCAGAAGCCACGGTCCGGCGACTGCTTCGCCACCAGCTGCAGCATGTACTGGCCGGCGCGGGTGCGGCGACCCTTCTGGGTGATCATGTGCGCCTGGCGGATGCTCGGGCGTGGGCCATTGAACGGATCCAGCGGCGCATCCACGGCAAAGCCCTGGCGCAGCTGGTCATCGCGGTACAACTTGATGCCTTTGTCGCGGTTGACCAGCATCGCGCACCAGTCACCGTCGGCCGAGCCATCCTCGAAGGCGGTACAGCGATCGACGTAGGCCAGCGTGTTGGCCGGGTCGGCGAGGTCGAACTGCTTGGAGGTGTTTTCCAGATAGACCGACTTCAGGTCCCACTGCCTGTCGTATTCCAGCAGCACCGGCGGCTGCACATGCTGCAGGCCGATCACCACCTGGTTGTCGTCGTCGATGCGCAGCTGGCGGGTCTTGTCGCCCAGCCACAACGAGCGCGAGAACGCCAGGTAACGCGGGAAGTCCTTGCCGTCGTCGCGGAACGCCGCCGCGCTGGCGCTCTTCGGGCGCTCGGGCTGCAGCAGTGAACGCCCGAAGCCGATCTCGCCGATCTCCGGCTCGATCAGGCTGAGCAGGGTCGCGCCCGAGTCGAGGGTGGAGCCGTTTTCGGCCGCAAGCTGGCGCGGGGCGATGTCCTTGCCCAGGAACAGCAGCAGGTTCTCGCGCTTCTGCCTGGCCAGGATGTGGCTCAGGTCGTTGGGCATGGCCAGGTGGTCGGAGGCGATCACGATCAGCGTGTCGTCGCCGTAAGGACTGGCCTGGATGCGGTCGACGAGCTTGGAGATCAGCCCATCGGTGCACTTGAGTGCATTGAGCAAGCCGATGTTGCCGTAGTCGCTCTGGTAACGGGTGCGCTTGCAGGCTACCGGCAGGTGCCCCGCCGGGTGATGGGTATCCATGGTGAGCGTGGTCAGCATGAATGGCTGGCCGGCCTTGGAGAGCTTCATGAAGCGGTCATACGCCTTGTCCAGCAGCACGTCGTCGTGCACGCCCCAGGTGGAGAAATGCGCGCGCGCGATCTTCTGCTGCTTGAACCAGGCCAGGTCATCCACTGCATCGAAGCCGTGCGTGGCCAGGAACTGGCCCTTGCCGGCGAACAGGCCGTTGGCACCGCCCAGGTAATGGTTGGTATAGCCCTGCTGCTTGAGGTAATCGCCCAGGCACACCGCTTCGGGCAGGAAGCTGCCCATGCGGTCCATGCTGTTCTCATCGCCCTGCGCGGTGGTCAGCGGCACGCCGCACATCGACGACACCAGGCCGGCGATGGTCCAACCACCGCCCTCGGCCGAGACCAGCCCGCGCACGTCAAGCGATTGGCCGGCGAGGCGATTCAGGTTCGGCATCAGCCCCGGGAACGTGGACTCATCCAGATACGTGCGCTCCAGGCTTTCGCCGTAGATCCACACGATGTTGCGCGGCTTGCGCAGCGGCTGCTGCGGCACGCGGTACTCCGGGGCCACCATGCTGTAATCGACCGGGCGCATCTGCTGGTACAGCCGCTGGCCATCGCGGTACAGCGGGCTGACGCCGATCGCGAGCACCCATACCGCGAGGAAGCCGGCAAACACGCCGCGACCGTGCGCGGTGCGGTGCCAACGCTTGATGCGTGGGGCAAGCAGGGGGAGCAGCGAGAGCAGCGCCAGCGCGATGAAGCCGGCGATGTAGCCCTTGAAGTCGGAGACGCCGGCGCCTTCCATGTCTGCGCGCAGGTGATACAGCGTGGCCGCATTCAGGCCATCGCCGGAGAGCTTGTTGATCAGCCACCATGCACTGAGCGCCAACAGCAGCAGCGACATCAGCCCTGCCTTCCACCATGCCCAGCGACCTGACGCAAGCAGCAACCAGGTGAGCAGCAACAGCGACAGCAGCAGGATCCAGAGCATAGGCATCATCGGCAGCGGAGACAGGTGGTGATGGACGCCATGACGACGTTTTCCCATCCGACCGGCTGTCCAACACAACTGCATGACAGGCCGATGACCGGATCATGCCTGCACGAACCTGACTGAAATGTTTGTTGGAAATGCGGTGCGCGTGCGTACACCGCATTGCGTTCAAAAGAGTAACGCGCATGTGAAGACGGCACGCTTCCGCGTGCCGTTGCCATCACCTGACATTACTGCGTCAGCCGCTACCGATGCCCGCGCTCTTCCCGCGACCGCGCGCGGCGATCAAACAGCAACGCACTGAGGATGATGCCCAATCCAAGGAACACACCAATCAGCATCAAGGTGAATGCGATCGCCGGATACCCGAACAGATGCCATCCGGTGTCGACCTTCATCATCATCGCTGCCGCCAGGATCAGCGCGGCGGTGACGATGCCGGCGGAGACGCGGTTGGCGATCTTCTGCAGGTTCTCCATCAGCCGCGATTCTTCCAGCCCGGTCACCTTCATCTGCAGGCGGTTTTCCGCCAGCAGTGCCAGGATGTCCGACATCTTGCGCGGGCCCTCGCGCAGCAGCTGCTGCACTTCCATCGCCTCGCTGGCCAGGTTGGCCGCCGACAGCGACTTCTTCAGACGCGCACGCATCACGTGCTGCAGCTGGCGCTCGACGATGCGGCGCGTGTCCAGGTCCGGCGACAGCAGCCGGCACACCGCTTCCAGGTTCAGCAGTGCCTTGCCGAGCAGGCTCAACTCCGGCGGGGTGCGCAGGCCGCTGGCGGTGGCGATGCGGACCAGGTCCAGCACCACGCGGCCTTCGGAGAACGTACCGCTGGCGGCATAGCGGGCGATGACCTGGCCGGTTTCGCGCAGGTAGCGTTCCTCGTCGAACGCTTCCAGGCGCGTGCTGATGCCGATGATTTCGTCGGCCACTTCCTCGCCACGCCCGTCCACCGCCGCGAACAGCAGTTTGAGCAGGCGCTCGCGCAGCCGCGGCGGCATGTGCGCGACCATGCCGAGGTCGAAGATCGCCAGCCGGCCTTCCGGGGTGACGCGCAGGTTGCCCGGATGCGGATCGGCGTGGATCTCGCCATGCACGAAGATCTGGTCGATGTAGCCACGGATCAGCGCAGCGGCCAGCGGCGCCATCGGCTCTTCGGTGCGGCGCACGTCGGGGATCATGTCCACGCGCACGCCCTGGGCCAGTTCCATGGTCAGCACGCGGTGGCTGCAGTAATCCCAGATCGGCTGCGGTACCCACAGCGGCTTGAACGGGCGCAGGTGCTGGCCGAAGCGCTGCAGGTTCTCGGCTTCGGCGTGGTAGTCCAGCTCCTGCATCAGGGTCTTGGCGAACTCGTTGAGCCAATCGCGCAGGCGCACCCGGCGCCCGACCTGGGTCAGGTGGTCGGCGGCCAGCGCGAAGCTGCGCAGTACCTCCAGGTCCGAGCGCAGCTGCGCGGCGACCTCGGGCTTCTGGACCTTGACCGCCACGTCGCGGCCGTCATGCAGCTGCGCGCGGTGCACCTGGGCGATGGACGCGCAGCCCAGCGGCACCGGGTCGAAGCTGGAGAACAGCTTGGACACCGGGGCGCCCAGTTCCTGCTCGATGATGCTGTAGATGCGCTCGACCGGGATCGGCGCGACCTTTTCCTGCATGCGTTCCAGCGCGGTGGCGAATTCGACCGGGACCATGTCCGGGCGGGTCGACAGCATCTGGCCCAGCTTCACGAAGGTGGGGCCCAGCGATTCCAGGTCGGTGACGAACTGCTCCGGGTTGCCCTCCGGCGGCAGGTCGTGCACGGCGCGGGAATCCAGGTTCATTCCCGAGAACACCCCCGAATGCCGGTAGCGCAGCAGCAGGCGCAGGATCTGGCTGCGGCGGTTCATGCCTTTGACCAGCGACGGCGAGCCGGGGATGACGGGCGAGGTATTCAAGCAGGGCTCCGGGGCAGGACGGACCCGCAGTGTCGCCGCTGGGCGGTGGTGGGGCGGTGAATCCAGGCGATCTTCCACGAACGTGGCCGGATCGGGCAGAATCGGCGCCTCCCTCCGATTTCTGGATTGCCATGGCCGGTGCCAGCCTGTTTGCGTTGCTCGACGACATTGCGGCCCTGCTCGATGACGTCTCGATCCTGACCAAGGTCGCGGCCAAGAAGACCGCCGGCGTCCTCGGCGACGACCTGGCGCTGAACGCGCAGCAGGTCACCGGGGTGAACGCCAACCGGGAATTGCCGGTGGTATGGGCCGTGGCCAAAGGCTCGCTGGTCAACAAGGCGATCCTGGTGCCGGCGGCGCTGGCGATCAGCGCGCTGGAAGCCTGGCTGAAGGGCAAGGGCTATCCGATCCCGATCGTGGTGCCGCTGATGATGATCGGCGGCGCGTTCCTCTGCTACGAGGGCGTGGAAAAACTGGCGCACCGGTTCCTGCATTCGCAGGAAGAGGACGAGCAGCAGAAGGCCGCCCGGCTCAAGGCGCTGGCCGACGAGAAGGTCGACATGGTGGCGTGGGAAAAGGACAAGGTGAAGGGCGCGATCCGCACCGATTTCATCCTGTCGGCCGAAATCATCGTGCTGTCGCTGGGCGTGGTATCGGCCGCTCCGTTCCTCAACCAGGTCACCGCGCTGGTGGTGATCGCCCTGGGCATGACCGTGTTCGTGTACGGGCTGGTGGCCGGCATCGTGAAGCTGGATGACGTGGGCCTGTACCTGTCGAAGAAGGGCGGGGCGCTGGCCGCGTTCGGACGCGGCCTGGTGGCGTCGGCGCCGTGGCTGATGAAGTTCCTGTCGGTGGCCGGCACCCTGGCCATGTTCCTGGTCGGCGGTGGCATCCTGGTGCACAACGTGCCGGCGGTGCATCACGTCGTGCTGGGCATCGCCGGCAAGGTGGCACCGTGGGGCTGGCTGGTGGAAGCGGGCGCGAACCTCGTCGTCGGCGTGATCGCCGGTGCGGTGGTATTGGCCGCGGTGACCGGGTTCCAGAAAATGCGCGGAAAAACGCCGGCGCACTGAGGCGTAGAGCCACGCCCTGCGTGGCTCCCGTTCGTCGGGGCATTACCCCGCCTGGACGCGGTTCTTGCCCACCCGTTTGGCCGCGTACAACGCCGCATCGGCGCGCTTGAGCAGCGCGTCGCCGCTTTCGCCGGGCTGCCACTGGCTCAGTCCGGCGCTGAAGTGCACCGGCACGCGCTTGCCGTCCAGTTGCAGCGGGCGCTGCGCCAGCGAACGCTGCAGGCGTTGCAGGGTGGACATGCTGTCCGCGCCCGGGGTTTCGGGCATCAGCAGCACGAACTCGTCGCCGCCGATGCGGGCAATGGTGTCGCTGCTGCGCAACAGCAGCTGGCACACCGTGACCAGGTGGCGCAGGATCGCGTCGCCGCCGGGGTGTCCATGCGCTTCGTTGGTCTGGTGGAAATCGTCCAGGTCCAGCAGCGCCAGCGCCAGCGGATGCGCGTGCCGCGCGGCACGCGCCAGCTCGCGCTCCAGCAGTTCGTCAAAGCCGCGCCGGTTGAGCGCGCCGGTCAGTGGATCGGTACGCACCAGCCCGGACACATCACGCAGTTCCTGTTCCAGTTCGGCGATGCGCGCTTCAGCCTGTTCCACTTCGCGGCGTGCGTTGCCCAAGTGGTCGCGCGCCTGCAGCGCCTGTTCCTGGACGCGCGTGGTGTCCTGCAGGACGTCCTGCAGCAGCTGGTTGAGGTCGGCGATGCTGCGCGCCTCCTTCAGCGCCAGCGCGTAGCTGCTGATCCGGTCGTGGTATTCGCCGGTGCTGACCGCCATGCCATCCAGGTGTTCGATGAACCCGCCCATCAGGCTTTTCATCGCCGCCTTCGATTCGATGATGCCCTGCTTGAGCAGGCCCTGCTTGTAGATCACCTCGCGCAGGTTGGCCCGCGCCTGCTCCACCGAGTCGCGGTCCAACGGGCCGCCGATCAGCTCGCGTACCGCATGCAGCTGCCCGTGCAGCCAGCTGCTGTCGTCGAGCAGCTCGCCGATGTTGTCCAGCAGCAGGTCGAACAGGCTCAGCAGCAGCTCCTGCTGTTCCTGCCAGCCATCGCTGCGCACGCCGATCTGGTGGGTCAGCTCGCGCAGGCGTAGTTCCAGCGGCTGCAGCGGCTGGCCGGGGTGCCATTGGCGCAGTTCGGCGGCCAACTGCACCGGTTCGTCCTTCAGCTCCGGCATGTTCTGCAGCAGGCTGGCAACGGTCACGCCCAGGGTCACGCGCAGCAGCTCGCGCAGGCGCAGGCTGTCGGGCTGCCCGTCAGGGGTTTCCTGCTCGATGGTGCGGATGTACTTGTCGATCAGCTGGCGCATGGCGCGGCCGTAGCTGACCCAGTCGGCGCTGCGCTGCGCCGACTGCAGGCGCAGGCCCATGTCGCCCAGCTCGCCGGGCAGGGTGGACATCCCATGGGCAAAGGCAGCCAGCAGCGGTTCGGGCTGGTCGGCCCCGGCGAACAGGCGCTGCAGCATGGCGCTGCTGCCTCCCTTGGGTCCCGGTGCTTCCGCATCCGCGCCGGCCACGCTGTCCCTGGCCTGCCGGCGCAACAGCAGCCGACCCACGGCAGTGCCGGGGCTGGGGCTGGGAAGAGCGTCCTGCGGGTCCTTCATGCGGCGGGTCCTGGTGGGTCACCGGCTGCGAGCGCCGGACGGGGGAAGCGTTGGAACAGTATCGGCGCCGGTGTCGTCGGCTTGAACCCGGTGCTGTGCCACGATGGTAGGGAATCGGACCGCAGGAGTATGCGATGAAGGTGATGCTGGTGGGCGCGACCGGGCTGGTCGGCGGGCACGTACTGCAGCAACTGCTCGAGGATCCCCGCTGCGACGGGGTGGTGGCGCCGACCCGGCGGCCGCTGGACGTGGCCGACCCCGCCCTGCACAACCCGGTGGTGGACTTCGAGCGGTTGCCGCTGGAGCCGGACTGGTGGGCGGTGGACGCGGTGATCTGCGCCTTGGGCAGCACGATCCGGCAGGCTGGCAGCCGTGAGGTGTTTGCGCGGATCGACCACGACTATCCGCTGCAGGTGGCCGCGCAGGCGCGGGCACGCGGCGCGCATGCGTTCGTGTTGAACTCGGCGAAGGGCGCCGACGCCGGGTCGCGGATCTTCTACAACCAGGTCAAGGGGCGACTGGAACAGGACCTGCGCGCGCTGGGGTATCCCTCGCTGAGCCTGGTTCGGCCCGGGCTGATCGGCGGCGAGCGCAGCGAGCGACGCACCGGCGAGCACCTGGCCAGCCTGGTGCTGGGCGCGCTGGGGCCGGTGCTGCCCCGCGCATGGCGGATCAATCCCGCCGAGCGCATCGCTGCCGCGATGGTCGAAGCGGCACTGCAACCACGGCCTGGCGTCCACGTGATCGGATCCGCCGAACTGGGGTAGGGTCGGATGCCAATCGACCGCCGATAACCTCTCCTCACCCGGTAACGCATGGAAATGAAACGGAGACTCATCCATGCGCCAAACGATGACGGCCACCCTGGGGTGGCCGTCATCGCATCAGACACATCCAGGCGGATGGATCAGTTCGCCAAGGCCAGGTCGTCCAGCATCGCGCGCAGGAAGCGGGCGGCTTCACCGCCGGTGGCGGCGCGGTGGTCGAACGTGACCGACAGCGGGATCACCTTGTGCGCTTCCACCCCGCCCATCACCGGGGTCATCTGGTGGCGGGCCCGGCCGGCACCGACGATGGCGACGCACGGCGGCACCACGACCGGGGTCGCGTAGCGGCCGGCGAACATGCCGAAGTTGGACAGCGAGATGGTGTAGCCGCTCAGTTCGGAGGCGGCGATCGAACGCGCTTCCACCTGCTCGCGCAGGCGGTTCACGCCCTCGCGGATGCCGCGCGCGTCCAGCACGTCGGCATTGCGCAGGGCGGGCACGAACAGGCCATCGTCGGTGTCCACCGCGATGCCCACGTCCACGTGCGCGTGCAGGGTGCGGGTCAGCGCATCGCCATCGAACCAGGCATTGAGCGCCGGCACCTTCTGGCAGCCGACCACGATCGCACGCACCAGGCGGGCGGTGACGTCGTTGCCCGGCACCCAGGCGTGGATGTCGGCATCGTCGTTCAGCGTGGTCGGCACAACCTTGCTGTGCGCATCGGCCATCACCCGCGCCATGTTGCGGCGCACGCCCTTGAGCGGTTCCGGCTGGCCCTTGGCGACCACGCCCGGCGGCTGGGTGCGCATTGGCTTGCCAGCGGCCGACAACGGCGCGCGGGCATCGGCGCGGGCCACGGGCGCGGC
>NZ_CAUQPH010000146.1:0-8532 GCF_963519925.1 uncultured Stenotrophomonas sp.
GACGCGCACAGGCTCGGAAGCAACGACAGGTGCCGGCGTCGCGGCGACAGGCGCGCTGGGCTGAAGCTCCTCGGCGGGCAGGTCGTCCCAGCCCGGCCGCGCGTCTTCGACCGGGCCCAGGGCGGGATCGTTGAGCAGTTCGTCGAGCAGTGCCAGGTTGGCTGGCGCGCCAGGCGAGGTCGGGGTGTCGAAGGCGGCGGCGACGGGCGCTGCGATCACCGGACCCAGGGCGGGATCGTTGAGCAGCTCATCCAGCAGCGCCAGGTTGGCCGGTGCACCCGGTGAGGTGGGGGTGTCGAACCCGGTGGGCGCCTGGGCCGCCGCGAACTCGGCACGGATGGCGTCGGCAACGCCGACGCCGTCTTCGTCGTCAGCGCGGGCGGCCACGACCGGCGCGTCCGGCACCGCGTCGCCCAGCAGTTCCACCAGGTAGTCGTCGAGTACGCCGGTGCTGCTCATGCGGCGCGCTCCATCTGCTGCGCGTCGTCGGCGCGGATCCAGTCCAGGGCGCGGCGGTAGGCCAGCAGGCCGCGGCCGGGATAGTCGTCGGAGGTGAGCGGCACGGTCAGGCTGGCGGCGTTGCAGATGCGGGTGTCGACCGGGATCGCGTCTTCCCAGACCCGCTGGCCGTGGCGGTCCTGCATCAGCTTCAGGGTTTCGTTGCCGGCGCGGGTACGGCGGTCGAACAGGGTCGGCAGGATCGACATCGGCAGCGGACGGCGGCGCGAACGCTCGACCATCTCACCGGTGCGGACCATGCCGTCCAGCCCGTGCAGGGCCAGCGGTTCGGCCTGGGTGGGGATGATCAGGCGGTCGGCCGCGGCCAGTGCGTTGATCATCAGCAGGCCAAGGGTCGGCGCGCAGTCGAGCAGGATGTAGTCGTGCTGGCCCTGGTGGCGGGCCATGGCGTTCTGCAGGGCCAGGCCCAGCCCGGGCTGGTTGGCGCTGCGGCGCTCCAGGGTAGCCAGCGCGGCCTGCGCGCAGATGTAGTCCAGGCCCGGCACGTCGCTGTGGTGGGCGAGTGCGCCCAGTTCCGCCGGCGGGGTGCCGAACAGTTCCAGCACGCCGGCCGGCGGCGGGTCCAGCGGTACGTTGAACGCGCGGGTCAGCGACGAATGCGGATCCAGGTCGATCAGCAGCACGCGGTGGCCCAGCGTGGCCAGGCCGCGGCCCAGCGCGAGGGTCGTGGTGGTCTTGCCCACGCCGCCTTTCTGGTTGGCGATTGCCCAGATACGCATCGGTTCACTCCTTCATTGCGGGGGGAACGGCGGCGCCAACGCGGCTGCCGGCCGGCACCGGTGGCAGCTGCACCGGGGCGAGGGGGGAAACAGGGGAGGGGGTGGCCGGTGTCGAGGCCGGCGCGGCACTGGTTTCGGCGGTGAGCTGCGGACCCAGCGGGTCCACGCCCTGCGCGGTATCGGCCAGTATGATCACCATGACCCGGCGGTTGCGGTTGCGACCCTGCGCGCTGGCGTTGTCTTCGCGCGGACGGAACTGACCGTAGCCGACCATCGCCAGCCGTGCCGGCTGCACGCCCTGGTCGGCAAACAGGTGCACCACGCTGGCCGCGCGCGCCGCCGACAGTTCCCAGTTCGACGGGAACAGCGCGGTGGCGATCGGCACGTCGTCAGTGTGGCCTTCCACGCGCACCCCATTGGGGGCGTCGTGCAGCACCTGGGCCAGCGACGACAGGGTGTCGCGCGCATGCACGTCGAGGGTGGCCGAGCCGGTGGTGAACAGGATGTCGCTGTTGATCTCCACTTCGATCCACAGCTCGGTGCGGCGCACGGTGATCATGCCGCGGTCGATCAGCGGCGCCAGCGTCGCGGTGAGGCGGTCGGCGATGCCGTTGAGCTGGCGTTCGGCGCGCTGCAGCTGTTCCTGGTTGTGCACCGAGACCGGCATACGCATCTGCGAGGCCATCGCCGGTAGCAGGGTGGGGTCGTTGCTTGGCGACGGTGCGGAAGGGCCGACCCGGTTGCCGGCCTTGATCACCGAGGGGCTGTCCCAGCCGCCGCCCTGCACCTGCTGGTTGCCGACCTGGACCGGGTTGATGGTGCGCGGCGCGCCACCGAACGCGGTGGTGAGCGCGTCGGCCATCACCCTGTACTTGCCTTCGTTGAGCGACGAGATGGCGTACATCACCACGAAGAAGGCAAGCAGCAGGGTCATGAGGTCGGCGTAGGGAATCGCCCAGGCCTCATGGTTGGCATGCTCTTCGTGGGCCTTGCGCCGGGCCATGTCAGTGCAGGAACCCGGACAGGTTGGTTTCGATGTTGCGGGGGTTTTCGCCCTGCGCGATCGAGATCAGGCCTTCGATGATCATTTCGCGGTCGCGGCTGTTGTGGTGGATCACGCTCTTGAGCTTGGCCGACACCGGCAGGAACAGCAGGTTGGCCGAGGCGATGCCGTAAATCGTGGCGGTGAACGCGGCGGCGATGCCGTGGCCGAGCTTGCTCGGGTCGGCGAGGTTCTTCATCACCGCGATCAGACCCAGTACGGCGCCGATGATGCCCAGCGTGGGCGCATAGATGCCCATGCCTTCGAACACCTTGGACGCGGCCAGGTCCCGGCTTTCCTGGCTGCTGAGTTCGATTTCCATCATGTGGCGGATGGTTTCCGGTTCCACGCCGTCGACCAGCAGCTGCAGGCCCTTGCGCAGGAACGGGTCGTCCTGGGCGTCGACCTGCGCTTCCAGGCCGAGCAGGCCCTGGCGGCGGGCGATGTTGCTCCATTCCACGATCTGGCGGATCAGCTCGGCGCGGTCGCTGCTCGGCGGGCGTACCACCCAGCTGACGATCTTGAAGGCGTGCTTGAACACCGCCGGGGAGGTGTGCAGCAGGATCGCGGCAATGGTGCCGACGATGACGATCACGAAAGCGGCAGGGGACCACAGCGACGCCAGCCCGGCACCCTTGAGGATGCTGCCGCCGACCAGCGAGGCCAGGGCGAGGAAAAGTCCAATGAGGCTGAGTCTGTCCATTGTTCCGTTATCGGCGCGCGTGGGGGGGTCTTGAGGTGGGGGGGGTCGGCGGTTCAGCCACGCAGGGCGTGGCTCTACTCAACGCAGGCCGTCCACGTCGAGGATCAGCGACATGCGCCCGTCGCCGATCAGGGTGGCGCCGGCGTAGCCGCGCAGCCCGCGCAGGGCCTTGGGCAGCGGCTTGATCACCACTTCCTCGCGGCCGCGTACCTGGTCCACGACCAGGCCGAAACGCGCTTCGCCGGCCTGCAGCACCACGATGGTGAGCAGCGAGGAGGCGGCCGGTTCCACGTCCAGCCAATGGCGCAGGTCGACCAGCGGCAGGGTGTGCGAGCGGCGGTCCAGCACGGCGCGGCCGTCGAACCAGCCCAGCGAGGTGTTCGGTGCATGCAGCACCTCCATCACGCGGGCCAGCGGCAGCGCGTAGATGTCCTCGCCGGCCTGGACCAGCAGGGTCGGCAGGATCGCCAGGGTCAGCGGCACCCGGATCAGGAAACGGCTGCCCCGGCCCAGTTCGGACTGGATCTGGATCTGCCCGCTCAGCTCGCGGATGCGCGACTGCACCACGTCCATGCCGACGCCGCGGCCGGAAATGTCGGTGACTTCCTGCTTGGTCGAGAAACCGGGCAGGAACACCAGGTGCAGGCACTCCTCGCTGCTCAGCCGGGCGGCGGCTTCGGTGTCGATCAGGCCCTTCTCGCGGGCCTTGGCGCGCAGCCGCTCGGGGTCGATGCCGGCGCCGTCGTCCTGCACTTCGATGCTGACGTAGTCGCCTTCCTGCTGCGCCGACAGGCGCACGTTGCCGCTGCGGGTCTTGCCCTGCGCTTCGCGCAGGTCGGGCATTTCGATGCCGTGGTCGATCGCATTGCGCACCAGGTGCACCAGCGGGTCGGCCAGTGCTTCGACCAGGTTGCGGTCCAGCTCGGTTTCCGCGCCGACCAGTTCCAGCTCCACTTCCTTCTTCAGGTTGCGGGCCACGTCGCGGGCCACTTTGGGGAAGCGCGAGAACACCTTGCCGACCGGCTGCATGCGGGTGCGCATCACCGCCGACTGCAGGCGCGCGGTGGCGATGTCCAGGGTCGACACGGCACGGTCGAGTTCTTCGTCGTGCAGGCGTGCACGCAGGGTCTTGAGCCGGTTGCGCGAGAGCACCAGTTCGCCGATCAGGTTGACGATGGCGTCCAGGCGCTTGGTGTCCACGCGCACGGTGTGTTCGGCTTCGGCCACCGGCTTGTTGGCGGCCGGCTTGGCTGCAGCCGGTGCCGGAGCAGGGCGAGGTGCCGGCGCGGGCGCGGCTGCCTGCAGCGCGCCGGGGGCGGCGCCTCCATGCAGCTGGTCGAGCAGTGCTTCGAATTCGTCTTCGCCGATCAGCCCGTCGTCGGCCTTTTTCGTGGGCGTCACGGCGGTGGGTGCGGCGCCGCCGTGCAGGGTGTCGAGCAGCGCTTCGAACTCGTCGTCGGTGATCAGGTCGGGGTTGGCCGGGGTGGCGGCCGCCACCGCTGCGGGCACGGCCGGGCCGTTGACGTCGAACTGCGCGATAAGCGCCGGCGGCGCATAGCCCGGCTCGGTGCCGGCGGCCACCGAATCCAGCATCGACTGCAGGTAGTCCAGCGACTGCTGCGCGGCATCGAAGTGATGCGCCTGCAGCACGGCCTGGCCGGAACGGGCCATGCCCAGGGTTTCCTCGGCGGCGTGGCACAGTTCCACCATCGCCTGGATGCCGAGGAAGCCGGCACCGCCCTTGAGGGTGTGGAAGCCGCGGAACACCGCGTTGAGCTGGTCGCTGTCCTGGGGCGACTGCTCCAGCGACACCAGCTGTTCGCCGAGGCGATCCAGGATCTCCTGGGCCTCGAGGATGAAGTCTGCAGCAATGTCGTCCGGAACAGCACTCATGATTTCAAAGCCCCAAATCGGAAAGCAGGTCGTCGGCGTCCACCTGCGACACCTGGTGGCGGTCCAGGCCGGTCACGGCCGGGCCGGCCAGTCCGTTGTCGCGCTGGCGTGCGGCGGCCTCGTCCGGCGGCGGCAGGCCAAGCGCACCGAAGCCTTCGTGCACGCGGCGCACGATCCCCACCACGCGGCGGATGATCTGCCCGGTGAGATCCTGGTAGCTCTGGGTGAGCGCGATCTCGGTGAGGTTGTGGCGGATGCGGTCCAGCTGCTGGTCCTGGTCCGGGCTGAGCCCGTCGGCACGCAGCTGCTCGGTGAGCGCACGGCATTCCTCGGCCAGGTCCAGGGTGCGGTGGGTGGCCTGTTCGGTCATCGCCACCACGTGGTCCAGGCGCGCGCAGGCATCATCCAGCTCGCCGGCTTCGCTAGGCAGGGTAGGCAGTTCGCCCAGCGCCTGGCCCAGTTCGCGCGCAAGCCGGTTGAGGCCGGCCATCATCGGCTGGGTGCGCAGTGCGGCCAGCGCGTCGATTTCCCGGCGCCAGCCGGCTTCGTCGCCGCTTTCCAGCGCGGCCAGGGCATCCTGCAGGCGCTGCACCAGCGCTGATTTGTCGCGAAGGGTTTCCATCAGGCGCTGGCCGCCAGGCGCTCGAAGATCTTGCCGAGCTTCTCTTCCAGGGTCTGCGCGGTGAACGGCTTGATGATGTAGCCGTTCACGCCGGACTGGGCGGCTTCGATGATCTGCTCGCGCTTGGCTTCGGCGGTGACCATCAGCACCGGCAGGGTCTTGAGCTTGGCGTCGGCGCGGATCGCCTTGAGCAGGTCGATGCCGGTCATCACCGGCATGTTCCAGTCGGTGACCACGAAATCGAACGGCTGGCTCTGCAGCAGGGCCAGTGCGGCATGCCCGTCCTCGGCTTCGGCCGTATTGGTGAAGCCCAGATCGCCCAGCAGGTTCTTGACGATACGACGCATGGTCGAGAAGTCGTCGACGATCAGGATACGCATGTTCTTGTTCAAAGCACTTTCCTCGGTATCAGTTGTTCTCGAGGCCGGCGTCGGCCGCCTCGAAGATCTTGAGTCGGCCACGCAGGCGCAGCACTGCCTGGCCATGGATCTGGCAGACCCGGGACTCGCTGACCCCGAGCACCGCGCCGATCTCCTTCAGGTTCAGTTCCTGCTCGTAGTACAGCGACAGCACCAGCTGTTCGCGCTCGGGCAGCAGGCCGATCGCATGGCCCAGTTCGCGGCCGAACTCGCCGCGCTCCAGCACCTGCTGCGGGGTCGGGCCGCCCTGGGCCACGGTGTCCAGCTCGCCCTGGTCTTCGATCCGCGATTCCAGGCTCAGCACCTGGCCACGTGCGGCGTCTTCCATCAGGCGCAGGTAGTCGGGCAGCGGCATGTCCATCGCTGCAGCGACCTCGGTGGCGCTGGCGGCGCGGCCGGTGCTCTGCTCCAGGCGGCGGATGGTGGAGGCGGCATCGCGGGCGCGGCGGTGCACCGACCTTGGCACCCAGTCGCCACGGCGGATCTCGTCGATCATCGAACCGCGGATGCGGATCGAGGCGTAGGTTTCGAACGAGGCACCCTGGTCGGCGTCGTAGCTGCGCGAGGCCTCGATCAGGCCCATCATGCCGGCCTGGATCAGGTCGTCCACTTCAACGCTGGCCGGCAGGCGCGCAGCCAGGTGGTGGGCAATGCGCCGGACCAGGTCCGAGTGCTGGGCAATGCACTCGTTGGCGGCGGCGCGTTGCACCTCCTTGTATTGTGCGGCGCCTTTCATGCGGCCACCCCGCGTTGCTTGAGGATGCGCTCCAGGAAGAACTCGACCCCGCCGCGCGGCTCGGTCGGGGCCTGCCAGCGTGCGGTGCGGCGGGCAATCTCGGCGATCGCCTGCGCGGCCGGGCTGGACGGATAGGCCTTCACCACCGGCTGCTGGCGCTGCACCGACAGGCGCAGCCAGTCGTCCTGCGGCACGCAGCCCAAGTAGTTCAGCGACACGTCGGCCAGGAACTTCTCGCACACCCGGCTGAGCTTTTCGTACAGCACGCGGCCTTCGTTGGGATCGCGCACCATGTTGGCCACGACCTGGATGCGGTCCACGCCGCGCTCGCGCGAGAGCACCTTGATCAGCGCGTAGGCGTCGGTGATCGAAGCCGGTTCGTCGCAGACCACCACCACGGTGTCCTGCGCGGCCTGGCAGAAGGTCAGCACGCCGTCGGTGATGCCGGCGGCGGTGTCCACCACCATGAAGTCCAGCTCGCGTTCCAGTTCGGAGAACACGTTGACCAGGCCCACGTGTTCGGCCGGCTGCAGCTCGGCCATGTGCCGGCGGCCCGACGCGGCCGGGACCACCAGCACGCCGTTGGGGCCTTCCAGGATCACCTCGTCCAGGGTGCAGCGCCCGGCGACCAGGTCGGCCAGGGTCAGCTTGGGCTGCAGGCCCAGGATCACGTCGATGTTGGCCAGGCCGAGGTCGGCGTCCAGCAGCAGCGTGCGCTTGCCCATGCCGGCCAGCGCCACGGCCAGGTTGGCCGACACGTTGGTCTTGCCCACGCCGCCCTTGCCGCCGGTCACGGCGATGGTGCGCACAGGGCCGAGCGGCTGGCTGCGGGTGGCCGACAACGGGAAGGTCCTGGTCAGGTTTTCATACTCACGCGACGGCATGGTTCAACTCCGGGTTGCAGGGCATATCGGCCGCGCGGCGCAAATCTTCAAGGCGAAGTACAAGATTGGCCGCACTGGCCCGGTGCAGGTCTTCGGGAACGTCCTGGCCGTCGGTGACCCAGGTGATCGGCAGGCGGTGGTCGACCGCCACCGACAGCGCGGTGCCGAAGCGGCCGGTCTCGTCGAGCTTGCTCAGCACCACGCCCTGCGGGTTGGCGGCGCTGAAGCGGCGGACCACTTCGTCCATGTCGCTGAAGCTGGTGTTGGCCGGCAGCACCAGCAGGGTGCGGACCTGCCCGGCGGCGCGCAGCCACTGCAGCTGGGCGGCCAGGGCGCGGTCGCGCGGGCCCAGGCCGGCGGTGTCGATCAGGACCAGCTTGTAGTCCTTCAGGCGTTCCAGCAGCTGCGCCAGGTCGCTGCCGCTGTTGGCTTCGTGCACCGCGATGCCGAGCTGGCGGCCGAAGCCGTAGAGCTGTTCGCGGGCGCCGATGCGGGCGGTGTCGGTGGTGACCAGGGCGACGTCGCGGGCGGCATGCGCTTCGGCGAAGCGCGAGGCCAGCTTTGCAATGGTGGTGGTCTTGCCGGCACCGGTCGGGCCGACCAGGGCGATCACCCCACCGGCCTCGAGCGGGTCGACCGGGGCGATCGGCAGCTTCTTCGAGAGCAGGCCGAGCATCAGCCCACGGCCACGGTGCGCTTCGGTGTCCAGCGGAATCTGCAGGGCCACGTCGCGGCAGATGCCGGCGTCGAAGCCGTACTCGTCCATCAGGTCCAGCGCGGCGGCGCGCACGGCCGAGCCGCGCAGGCGCTCGTCGGTGAAGCGGTTCATCTCGCGCTCGATGACATGGCGCATGCCGGCCACTTCATGGCGCAGCTGGCGCAGCTCTTCGTCGTCGCGGACCAGGGTCAGCGTGGGCGGGGTGGCGGGGGCAACCGGCGCCGGCGCGGCCTCCACGGCCTCGGCGACCGCCGTCGGTTCGTCGGCGGCCTGGAGC
>NZ_CAUQPH010000147.1:0-8499 GCF_963519925.1 uncultured Stenotrophomonas sp.
GGCCGTCGCGCAGCGCGGCGTAGTGGCGTTCATCGGCGATCACCGCGTGCAGCGGGCGATGCGCCACGCACAGGGCCAGCAGGGCCTGCACCTGGCTGCCGGCGGCCAGCACGGTGGCGCGGTAACGGTCCGGGTGGCGGGCGATGACGTCCAGTGCGGACGCGCCGATCGAGCCGGTGGCACCGAAGACGGCAACCCGGCGGAGGGAAGGGGTGCTGTGCATGCTCAGAACCCGAAGATTTCCTTGCCCAGCGCGAACACCGGCAGCGCGGCCAGCACGCCGTCGATGCGGTCCAGCACGCCGCCGTGGCCCGGGATGATGTGGCCCGAGTCCTTGGCGCCGGCATGGCGCTTGAGCAGGCTCTCGTACAGATCGCCCAGTACCGAGGCGAAGACGCTGGCGACGGCGGTGATGACCAGGCCGACCACGTGCCCGCTGCCCACCCCGGCGATCCAGCCGAACAGCAGCGCGACCAGCACGCCGGCCAACATGCCCCCTGCCAGGCCTTCCCACGTCTTGTTCGGGCTGATCCGCGGCGCCAGCTTGGTGCGGCCCAGGCTGCGCCCGGCGAAGTACGCGCCGGAGTCGGCGGCCCAGACCAGGGCCAGCGCGGTCAGCAGCCACAGGTGGCCGTTATCGCCGCTGGCATGGATCAGCACCAGCGACGCCCACGCGGGGACGATCGCCAGGCTGCCGGCCAGCAGCTTGAGCGAACGCGCCGGGCTGCCCGGTTCGGCGCCGAAGGAGAAGAAGCGCAGCCACACCAGCGCCAGCAGCCACCAGCCGATGCCGACCAGCGCGGCGATCTGGTACAGCACCCGCGAGCCGGCGTCGGCCCACACGATGAGCACCATCAGCACCAGGTTCAGCACCAGCAGCACGGTGCGCGCCAGGGTGTCTTCCACGTCGGCCAGCTTCAGCCATTCCCACAGCCCGATCAGGAACACGGCGGCAGCGGCGGCGGCCAGCCACTGGGTCGGCAGCAGCAGGATGGCCGCGATGGCGAGCGGCGCCATGATCAGCGCGGCGATGACTCGGGTCTTGGTCATGGGGTGGAGGTCTCGGTGGCCAGGGCGGCGATCTGGGCGCTGGTCAGGCCGAAGCGGCGTTCACGTGCAGCGTAGGCGTCCAGCGCCTGCTGCAGGATGGCGGCGTCGAACTCGGGCCACAGCACCTCGGTGAACCACAGTTCGGTATAGGCCAGCTGCCACAGCAGGAAGTTGCTGACGCGGGTGTCGCCGCCGGTGCGGATGAACAGGTCCGGCGCCGGCAGGTCGGCCAGGGCGACGCGGCTGCCGAGCAGCGCTTCGTCGATCTGCTCGGGCAGCAGGCGACCGGCCGCGACCTCGGCGGCCAGTTCGCGTGCAGCGCGGGCGATGTCCTGGCGGCCGCCGTAGCTGGCGGCAATGCTCAGGGTCATGCGGGTGTTGCCGGCGGTGCGTTGCTCGGCCAGCTGCATGCGGCTGACCAGCCCGGCACCGAAACGCTCGCGTTCGCCGATGAAGCGCACGCGCACGCCGCGCCGGTGGAGCTCGTCCACCTCGCGGTCGAGGGCATTGAGGAACAGCTTCATCAGCGCGTCGACTTCGTCGCTGGGCCGGCCCCAGTTTTCACTGGAGAAGGCGAACAGCGTGAGCGCGGCGATGCCGCGCTCCAGGCAGAAATCGATGGTGCGGTTCACCGCGCGCGCGCCGGCGCGATGGCCGATCACGCGCGGACGGCGACGCTTCTGTGCCCAGCGCCCGTTGCCATCCATGATGATGGCAACGTGGCGGGGCACGGCGGCACTGGAGCTGCTGGTCGGGGCCTGTGTCATGTGGCTCAGACCGACATCAGTTCCTTCACCTTGTCGGCAACGACAGCGTCGATGTCCTTGCTCGACTTGTCGGTCAGCTTCTGGATGTCGTCTTCGCCACGCTTCTTGTCGTCTTCAGTGATCGCCTTGTCCTTGAACAGGGTAGCGACCGACTTGTTGGCGCTTTCGCGGATCTTGCGGATGGCGACCTTGGCGCCTTCGCCTTCCTGCTGCACCTGCTTGGCAAGCTCCCTGCGACGCTCTTCGGTCGGCGGCGGGAGGTTGACGCGGATCGTGGTGCCCATGGTGTTGGGCGTCAGCTCGGCGTTGTAGAGACCCTTTTCGATCTCCTTGATCATGCTCTTGTCGAACGGCGTGATCGCCAGCGAGTGGGCGTCCGGATTTGAAACGTTCGCCACCTGGTTCAGCGGGGTGTTCGGATTGCCGTAGGCGTTCACCGTGACCCGGTCCAGCAGCGCCGGCGAGGCACGTCCGGTGCGGATGGAAGTGAGGGTGTGCTTCAGAGCATCGATGCTCTTGGCCATGCGCGTCTGCGCGTCCTGCTTGATATCGTTGAGCATCGCCCGAATCCTGGATGTCACTGGGAATCGGGCGATTATAGGCGAAATCCGGTGAACCCCGCCCGGTCGCGACCGGCGGGGCGGGAAGTGCCTCAGCCGGCGTCGCGGCCCCGGACCAGGGTGCCGATGTTCTCGCCGTGCAGGATCTTCAGCAGTTCGCCCGGCTGGCCCATGTCGAACACGCGCAGTGGCAGGTCGCTGTCGCGGGCCAGCGCGAACGCGGCGGTATCCATCACTTCCAGGCCGCGGCGGATCACCTCGTCGTAGCTCAGGCTGTCGAAACGGACCGCGTCGCTGTACTTGTTCGGGTCCTTGTCGTACACGCCGTCGACCTTGGTGGCCTTGAGCAGCAGGTCGGCGCCGATTTCGATGGCGCGCAGCGCCGCACCGGAGTCGGTGGTGAAGAACGGGCTGCCGACGCCGGCGGCGAAGATCACCAGGCGGCCCTTTTCCAGGTGGCGGATGGCACGGCGGCGGATGTAGTCTTCGCACACGTCGTTGATCTTGATCGCGCTCATCACGCGGGCCTTGGCGCCCAGCTTCTCCAGCGCGTCCTGCATGGCCAGGGCGTTGATCACGGTGGCCAGCATGCCCATCTGGTCGCCGGTGACCCGGTCCATGCCGCCCGCGGCCAGGCCGGCGCCGCGGAAGATGTTGCCGCCGCCGATCACCAGTGCCACTTCCGCGCCGGCCTGCTGGGCCTCGATCACTTCACGCGCCAGCCGGTTGATGACCTTGGGGTCGATGCCATAGTCCTCGTCTCCCATCAGCGCCTCCCCGGAAACTTTCAGCAGGATGCGGCGATAGGTGAGATTTGACATGGTGGCCTCTGGATGCGTGGAAAACGCGGAAATTCTACTGGAACCGGGGGCGCTCGGCGCGGAATTTCTGCTGCGCTGCGGCGAAGGCCCGCCAGGACGCCCCGCCGCCGGTTCCTGACTCCATTCAGGCCGGCGTCGTCGTTGGCGAACGCGCGATCACCCGGTTGCGCCCCAGGTTCTTGGAACGGTAGAGCACATCGTCGGCCGCCTTCAACAGGTCCTGAACATCGGCAAAACGCTCATACCCGCCCTGGGTAGCCACGCCGGCGGAGAAGGTGACGAACAGTGGCCCGCTGTCCACCTCGGCCATCGGCGTGTTGACGATGCTGGCTAGCACCCGGCGCACCACTTCCAGCGCCACCGGCTCGGTGGTGTTGGGCAGCAGGGCGATGAACTCCTCGCCGCCGAACCGGGCCACCGTGTCGCTGTTGCGCAGGTGCTCCTGCAGCTTGCCGGCGAACGCGCGCAGCACCTGGTCGCCGAGCAGGTGGCCGTGGGCGTCGTTGATTTTCTTGAAATCGTCCAGGTCGATGAAGGCCACCGACAACGGCCAGCCATGCCGGGTCGCGCGCAGGAACTCCTGTTCCAGCACCGCCTCGAGCTGGCGGCGGTTGAGCACCCCGGTGAGCGCATCGCGGTGGGCCTGCTCGGCCAGGCGGTTGGCGCGGGCCTCGAACTCGTCGGCGCGCTGCCGGGCCAGGGCGGCGTCCTGCATTTCACGCAGGTTGCGCAGGGTGGCCAGCTCCTGGGCATGGTCGATCAGCTGCTGTACCCGCGATGGCGAAATCAGCGTGGTCTCGAACAGCGCACTGATCTCCGGCAGCGCCTCTCCGATCCGCGCCAGCACCTGGTCAAACTGCGCGCTGTCCAGGTTGAGGGTCTCGTGGACCCGCTGCAGGGCGTGCTCTCGAGCCGCATCCGCATCGGCGCTGAGCCAGATATCGGCCACCGCGCCGGACAGCGCCACGCAGGCCTGGAACGTGTCCTCCGGGGTCGCCGGGGCTTCGCTGTGCGCGATAGCCTCGACCAGGTAGCGCGGCAGGTCCCACTGCTCGGCCATCCAGGCGCCGACCTCGGCATGGGTGCAGTCCAGCTGTTCGCGCTCCAGCGCCAGCAGCTGGTCGTTGTCGCCGGCCTGGCGCAGCAGCGGCAGGTAGCGCTCCGGCTCGCTCTGCGCCAGTACCAGCACGCCGATATCCTGCAGCAGTCCGGCCAGCATCAGTTCCTCGGCCTTGCGCAGGCCGCGGGCCTGACCCAGCAGGCTGGCCGCCAGTGCGCTGAGAATGCTGCGCCGCCAGGCGCGCGCGCGCGCGTCCTGGTCCTGGCCCGGCGCGCTGAGGTTCTGGGTGACGGTGAAGCCCAGCGCCAGGCTGATGGTGGCATTCAACCCCAGCATGGTCAGCGCCTGGCCCAGGTTCTCGATCCGGCGGCGGCTGGCATACAGCGGCGAATTGGCGATGCGCAGCATGCGCGCGCTCAGCGCCATGTCAATGGCGATGACGTCGGCGGCGGTGGTGATGTCGGTTTCCGGGTCCTGCGCCAGTTCGATGATGCGCAGGGCAATACCGGGCGGCGAGGGCAGGTTGCGGCAGAGCGCCAGGACGGCTGTCAGCTCGGGAGGCATGATGGGAATACTGAGGTGATGTGGCAAGAATACATGGAGTACGTCACAGTTTTGAGTGTCCGCTCTTGCGTTCGGGTGGCGCGGGGCAGTGGCGTCTTTGGTACCACATCCGCCACCGGATGGGCGAGTGCCACCTGCCGGGCCGCGTGCTGCGCAGCCTGGCGCGGCACGGGTACCATTCGCCTTCCCTCAGAAAAGGATGTAGTCACATGGCGGTGAAAACGCTCAGCGAGTTCCTCTCCAGCACGCGCGAAAAAGACCTGGCTGCCGATGCGTTCGAGCTGGAAAGCCCGCACCTGCTGGAAGTCCGCGTGGACGGCCGGGTCTGGGCCAAGGCGGGCGCGATGGTGGCACGCCTGGGGGCGGTGAAGTTCACCCGCCAGGGGCTGCTGGAGCAGGGCCTGGGCACGCTGCTGAAGAAGATGGTCAGCGGCGAGGGTCTGCAGTTGATGAAGATCGAAGGGAAGGGCCGGGCCTACCTGGCCGACGCCGGCAAGCAGGTGACCCTGCTGCGGCTGGCCGGCGAGTCGATCTTCGTCAACGGCAACGATGTGCTGGCCTTCGAGGACGGGATCGAATCGAAGATCACGATGATGCGCCGGGTGGCCGGCATGCTCTCCGGCGGCCTGTTCAACATGCGCCTGAGCGGGCACGGCATCGTGGCGATCACCTCGCACTACGAGCCGCTGACCCTGCCGGTAACCGCGCAGGGCGGGCCGGTGTTCACCGACCCGAACGCGACGGTGGCCTGGTCCGGTTCGCTCACCCCGGACATCGTCACCGACATGACCCTGGGCACGCTGGTCGGCCGTGGTTCGGGCGAGACCCTGCAGCTGAAGTTCGCCGGCGAGGGCTGGGTGGTAGTGCAGCCGTACGAGGAAGTGACCTTCCAGGCGAAGGGCTGAGGCCTGCGCCATGCACAAAAAAAGCCCGGCGTGCGCCGGGCTTTTTCGTTTCATCGCCTGGGGCGATGGATCAGGCCAGGCCGGCCTGCTTCATCACTTCGGCGGCGTAGTCTTCCTGCACCTTCTCGATGCCTTCGCCCACGATCAGCAGCTGGAAGCCAGCAACGTCGGCGTTGGCAGCCTTGACCACCTGCTCGACGGTCTTGTCGCCGTCCAGCACATAGCTCTGGCCGTACAGGGTCACTTCGCTGACGATCTTGTTGATCTTGCCGCTGATGATCTTTTCCAGGATGTCGGCCGGCTTGGACTTGTCCTTTTCGGACATCTTGGCCAGTTCGATTTCCTTTTCCTTCGCCACGAAGTCGGCCGGCACATCGCCCGCCTTGTTGTGCGGCGGCTTCAGCGCGGCAACGTGCATCGCCAGGCCACGGGCCAGTTCGGTGTCGCCGCCGATCAGGTCGACCAGCACGCCGATCTTGCCGTTGGTGTGCACGTAGGCGCCGATGTTGCCGGTGGTGTCGACCTTGACCAGGCGACGGATCTGGATGTTTTCACCCAGCTTCTGCACCGCCAGGGCGCGGGCTTCTTCCACGGTCTGGCCGTCGGCCAGCGCGGCGGTCTTCAGCACCTCGACGTCAGCGGCGTCCGATGCCAGCGCGGCAGCGGCGACGGCGTCGACGAACGACTTGAAGTTGGTGTCGTTGGCGACGAAGTCGGTTTCCGAGTTGACTTCGACCAGCACGGCCTTGCCGCCGTTCTGGGCCAGGCCCACGCGGCCTTCGGCGGCGACGCGGTCGGCCTTCTTGTCAGCCTTGGCCGCACCCGACTTGCGCATCGCTTCTGCGGCGGCGTCGATGTTGCCATTGGCTTCGGTGAGTGCCTTCTTGCACTCCATCATGCCGGCGCCGGTGCGCTCGCGCAGTTCCTTGACCAGGGAAGCAGTGATTTCCACGGGAATTCCTCACGAAAGAAAGGGGTTGGGCCGGCATGTTGGCCGGCCCATGTGACACGGTCCTGTCATCGCGCCATCGGCAGCGGACAGGAGCGGTGGGCGCCGGGCGCCCACCGCGGGCCTGGATCAGGCCTGGGCTTCGCCCTTGTCGGCAGCAGCCTTCTTGGCCGGAGCGCGGCGGGCCGGCTTGGCTTCGTCGGCAGCGGCGGCGTCGGCGAAGTCTTCTTCACGGACGGTGGCAGCGTGCGGGGCGGCAGCCTTGCCTTCCAGCACGGCGTCGGCAGCGGCGCGGGCGTACAGCTGCACCGCGCGGATGGCGTCGTCGTTGCCCGGGATGGCGTAATCGACCAGTTCCGGGTTGTAGTTGGTGTCGACCACCGCGATCACCGGGATGCCGAGCTTCTTGGCTTCCTTGATGGCGATGTCTTCGTGGCCGATGTCGATCACGAAGATCGCGTCCGGCAGGCGGTTCATGTCCTTGATGCCACCCAGCGAGGCTTCCAGCTTGTCGCGCTCACGACGCAGGCCCAGCACTTCGTGCTTGACCAGCTTGTCGAAGGTGCCGTCGGTTTCGCCGGCTTCCAGTTCCTTCAGGCGGGCAACCGACTGCTTCACGGTACGGAAGTTGGTCAGGGTGCCGCCCAGCCAACGCTGGTTCATGAACGGCATGCCGCAACGCTCGGCTTCTTCGCGGATCGACTCGCGGGCGCTGCGCTTGGTGCCCAGGAACAGGATGGTGCCGCGCTTCTGCGCGATGCTGGAAATGAAGTTCATCGCGTCATTGAAGAGCGGAACGGTCTTTTCCAGGTTGATGATGTGGATCTTGCCGCGGGCGCCGAAAATGTACTGGCCCATCTTCGGGTTCCAGTAACGGGTCTGGTGGCCGAAGTGGACGCCGGCTTCCAGCATCTGACGCATGGTGACCTGGGGCATTGCAATACTCCTGATAGGGAACCGGCCGCCACGAATGATTGAGGGCGGTCCGCCGCAAGGCGGGAGGTTCCGGGGTTTGGCTTCCCTGTCGCTTCCGTGTCCGAACTCCTTGCGGAGCACCCCGGCACGGATGAGGGCGGCAGGTGTGTATTCACCGGTGACGTCCGGTGTTGACGGTTCCTGGCGCACGGGGCGCCGAGGGATCCGGTCGATTATAGCCCGGTGGGCGTCCCGGTTGCAATTGAAGGGGTCAGCGGGTCCAGCAGGCGTGACGCCTGGTCGCCGACGCGGGCGCTGAAACGCCCGTCGCGGTAGGCCGCGGCCGGGCCGGGCAGGATCCAGTGCCGGGTCTGGCCTGCCAGCACGTAGCCGGCCAGGCCGGGCAGGAGTGTCCGCGCCTGGCCGCTGGCGGCGATCCACGCCAGGTCGGCGAGGCGGGCGTGTCGGCCACCGGCATTATGCAGCTCCAGTACCGCCGTATCGCCGTCCTCGCGCAGTCGCACCGCCAGTGCCGGTCCCCGCGCGGGGGCGGTGCCGGCCACGAAAACCGGCAGCGACAGCTGTACCGGCGGGTTGTCGGCACCCGCGCGCAGGATCAGCCGGTAGCCCTGTTCGGCGGAAGGGGCGGGGCCGGGACGCACCAGCCGCACCCGCTGCCGTCCATGCGGCGGCAGCTGCAGGTCGGCCGGGCTCACCACCAGGTGCGTGGCCGGCTGCAGACGCTCCTCGTCCGGTCCCTGTTCCCAGGCGTACAGGCGGGCCTGGCCCCCCCACGGCAGCGCGCTCTCGTTGTACAACCAGAGCTCGGCATGCGCCTGCCCTGGCGCCAGGTCCACCCGCAGCGGCGACACCTCCAGCGCCCGCGCCGGGCCGCCCAGCAGCAGCGC
>NZ_CAUQPH010000148.1:0-8347 GCF_963519925.1 uncultured Stenotrophomonas sp.
GCTGCCCCGGCCCCGGCGTCGAAGTCGGCTGCCGACACCCTGCCCCCGGGCGCGCGCTTCACCGCGATCACCGAAAACGTGAACCCGGCCGATGTCGACGGCACCGGTCGTCGCGGCGCGGTGACCAAGGAAGACATCGTCAACTTCGCCCGCAACGGCGGCGCCGGCAAGGCCGGTGGCGCCCGTCCGGAAGAACGCGTGCCGATGACCCGCATCCGCAAGCGCATCGCCGAACGCCTGATGGAGTCGAAGAACTCCACCGCCATGCTGACCACCTTCAACGAAGTCGACCTGTCCAAGGTCTCGGCCGCGCGCAAGGACCTGCAGGACGAGTTCGTCAAGGCGCACGGCATCAAGCTGGGCTTCATGAGCTTCTTCGTGAAGGCCGCCGCCAACGCGCTGCAGCGCTTCCCGCTGGTCAACGCCTCGATCGACGGCGACGACATCATCTACCACGGCTACTCGGACATCTCGATCGCGGTGTCGACCGAGAAGGGCCTAGTCACGCCGGTGCTGCGCAACGTCGAGCGCATGTCGTTCGCCGACATCGAAAAGACCATCGCCGACTACGCCAAGAAGGCCCGTGACGGCAAGCTGAGCCTGGAAGAACTGCAGGGCGGCACCTTCACCGTGACCAACGGCGGCACCTTCGGTTCGCTGCTGTCCACCCCGATCATCAACCCGCCGCAGAGCGCCATCCTGGGCATGCACGCGATCAAGGAACGTCCGATCGCGCAGAACGGCCAGGTCGTGATCGCGCCGATGATGTACCTGGCGCTGTCCTACGACCACCGCATCATCGACGGCAAGGATTCGGTGCAGTTCCTGGTGGACATCAAGAACCAGCTGGAAAACCCGGGCCGCATGCTGTTCGGCCTGTAAGACCTCCCGCCCCTCCGCGCCTGCGCGGAGGGGTTCTGGTAAAGCATCAAGGAATTTTCAATGGCTGAACAATTCGACGTTGTCGTCATCGGTGCCGGTCCGGCCGGCTATCACGCCGCCATCCGCGCCGCGCAGCTGGGTCTGAAGACCGCCTGCATCGACGCTGCACTGGGCAAGGATGGCAAGCCGGCGCTGGGCGGTACCTGCCTGCGCGTGGGCTGCATTCCGTCCAAGGCACTGCTGGACTCCTCGCGCCAGTTCTGGAACATGGGCCACATCTTTGGCGACCATGGCATCAGCTTCAAGGATGCCAAGATGGACGTCGAAGCGATGGTTGGCCGCAAGGACAAGATCGTCAAGCAGTTCACCGGCGGCATCGCCATGCTGTTCAAGGCCAACAAGGTCACCGCCTATTACGGCTTCGGTGAACTGCAGCCGGGCAACGTGGTCAAGGTCACCCAGCACGACGGCGAAGTCGTCGAGCTGAAGGGCACCAACGTGATCATCGCTGCCGGTTCGGACTCGATCGAACTGCCGTTCGCGAAGTTCGACGGCGAGACCATCGTCGACAACGTCGGTGGCCTGGACTTCACCGAAGTCCCGGCCCGCCTGGCCGTGATCGGCGCCGGCGTGATCGGCCTGGAACTGGGCAGCGTGTGGAAGCGTCTCGGCGCCGAAGTGACCATCCTCGAAGCGCTGCCGACCTTCCTGGCCGCCGCCGATGCCGAAGTGGGCAAGGTCGCCGCCAAGGAATTCAAGAAGCAGGGCCTGGACATCCGCCTGGGTGCCAAGGTTTCCAAGGCTGAAGTGACCGGCAAGGGCAAGAAGAAGGAAGTCGCCCTGACCTACACCGACGCCGAAGGCGAAAAGAGCCTGGTGGTGGACAAGCTGCTGGTGGCCGTGGGCCGTCGCGCCGCGACCAAGGGCCTGCTGGCCGAAGGTACCGGCGTGAAGGTCAACGAGCGTGGCCAGATCGAAGTGGACGAGCATTGCCACACCGGCGTCAATGGCGTGTGGGCGGTCGGCGACTGCGTGCGCGGTCCGATGCTGGCGCACAAGGGCTTCGAGGAAGGCATCGCCGTGGCCGAGCTGATCGCGGGCCTGCCGGGCCACGTCAACATGGACACCATTCCGTGGGTCATCTACACCGAGCCGGAGCTGGCCTGGGTCGGCAAGACCGAGGAGCAGCTGAAGGCCGAGGGCATTCCGTACAAGGCTGGCAGCTTCCCGTTCGCCGCCAACGGCCGCGCCGTGGCGATGATCGAACCGGCCGGTTTCGTGAAGGTGCTGGCGCATGCTGAAACCGATCGCATCTTGGGCATGCACCTGGTCGGCGCGAACGTGTCCGAACTGGTCCACGAAGGCGTGCTGACCATGGAGTTCAGCGGTTCGGCCGACGACCTGGCCCGCATCTGCCACGCGCACCCGTCGCTGTCGGAAGTGGTCCACGACGCCGCCATGGCCGTGAGCAAGCGCGCGATCCACAAGGCCAACTGACCGGCCCTGTGGTGGTGCAACGAAAAACCCCGCCTCGGCGGGGTTTTTTCTGGGCGTACGCCGTCCACTCGACGCATTGCCTCGGGTAGAGCCGACTGTCAGTCGGCTGCCGTTGGCGCGATCCCGGAACATCGCGCTGCGCGCGATAGCCGACTGACAGTCGGCTCTACCTTGCTGTCGCCATGCGGCCGCCACCCAGCAGGCGGGCCGGCAGCATGAACAATGCGCCGAGGAAGGCGAACAGCGCAGAGAAGGTCACGCCGACCAGCCGGAACGGCAGGCTCAGCAGCCACACGAACGGCCAGGCCAGCAGGGCCAGGATTGCCAGCGGCCAGCACAGCACGAACAGCAGGCACCACACGCCAAGCGCGAACAGGGTCTTCATGACGGTCTCCAGGGCGGCACCTTGCCGCGGCAGGACCACGTTGCCGCCCTGCCCGCGCGGGTTCAACCGGTTTGCGACGAAACCCCGGATCCGCCGACGAAACGCGTACCAACCAACGGTCGGTACCTACCGCGTCCGTGGGGCATGGGTCCCGTCGGGCACCACCCTGGTAGCGCACGACCGTTGGTCGTGCGCCGGCGCATCATTCGAACGACCCCACCGAATCGTGCGAGAGGTTGTCGAAACGCGTGTATTCACCGAAGAACTTGAGCTTGCACGAGCCGGTCGGGCCGCCTCGGTGCTTGCCGATGATGATCTCGGCCAGCCCCTTGTCCGGGGAATTTTCCTTGTTGTAGTAATCGTCGCGGTAGATGAACACGATCATGTCCGCGTCCTGCTCGATTGCGCCGGATTCGCGAAGGTCGGCCATCACCGGGCGCTTGTCGGTACGCGTTTCCAGCGAGCGGTTGAGCTGCGACAGCGCGATCACCGGCACGTTCAGCTCCTTTGCCAGGCCCTTGAGCGATCGCGAGATCTCCGAGATTTCGGTCGCGCGGTTCTCGCTGTTGCCCGGCACGCTCATCAGCTGCAGGTAGTCGATCACGATCAGGCCCAGGTCGTGCTCGCGCTTGAGCCGGCGGCACTTGGAACGCAGGATCTCCGGCGACACGCCCGGCGTGTCGTCGATGAAGATCTTGGTCTCCTTCAACATGCGGATGGCGCCGGTGACCCGGCTCCAGTCCTCGTCTTCGAGCTGGCCGGTACGCAGGCGCTGGGCGTTGATGCGGCCGTTGGACGAAATCAGGCGCATCGCCAGCTGCGAGGCCGACATTTCCATCGAGAACACCGCCACGCCCTTCTTGGACTTGATCGCAGCGTATTCGGCGATGTTGAGCGCGAAGGTGGTCTTGCCCATGGCCGGACGCGCGGCCAGGATGATCAGGTCGGTCGGCTGCAGGCCGGAGGTCATCGCATCGAAATCGGCGTAGCCGGTCGGCAGGCCGGTGATGTTGCCACCGTTCTCGAAGCGGCTGCGCAACTCTTCGAACGCGTCCTTCAACGCACCCGGCATCGCCACGAAATCGGTACGCCCGCGCGCGCCCTGTTCGGCGATGGCGAACACCGACTTTTCCGCTGCCGACAGCAGCTCGCTGCTCTCGCGGCCCTCGGGCTGGAAACCATCGTTGACGATGTCGGTGCCGACCTGGATCAGCTGGCGCAGCACCGCCTTGTCGCGCACGATCTCGGCGTAGGCGGCGATGTTGGCCGCCGATGGCGTGGTGCTGGCCAGTTCGATCAGGTAGGCGCCATCGCCGACCAGCCCCATCTTGCCCTGCGATTCGAACCACTCGCCCAGGGTCACCGCGTCGAACGGGCGGTCGCGCTCGGACAGCTCGCGGATCGCGCGGTAGATGGTCTGGTGGTCGCGGCGGTAGAAGTCGGTTTCGGTGAGCTGGTCGTTGACCCGGTCATAGCTTTCCGGGGCCAGCATCAACCCGCCCAGCACCGCCTGTTCGGCCTCGATCGAGTGCGGCGGCACGCGCAGCGCATCGATGCGCATCTCGTCGCGATCAAAGCGGTCACCGCGATCTTTGCGGTCGGAACGGAAGCCGGAACGGGCAGACATGAGCGGGTAGTTTCCTGCAGAGTGGAGCGTGGGACATGGTAGGCACGGCGCGGCTGCCACAGCCATGCACAACTCTGTGGATAAGCGGTGGATAGTCGTGCGCAGCGGGCGGGGCGGCACGACCAACGGTCGTGCCCTACCGGTTGCAGTGCCGCGCGACCCAGCTGGAGGCCGACCATGTCCGGTAGCGCATGACCGTTGGTCGTGCGCCGCGCCGCCATTATCGCAGAAGCCTGTGGCTCATTGCTGACCGCTGTGGGTGGCGATCCAGGCCAGGAATTTGTCCACGAAGCCCTGCAGGAAGTCGCGGGTGCCCTCGTTGCTGATCCTGCCCTGCGCGTCGATCAGCCCTTCCTTGAAGTGGACGAAGGCCTCGGGCTGGCCCAGCACCGGCATGTCCAGGTACGCCAGGATGTTGCGCAGGTGCTGCTGGGCCAGTGCGGTGCCGATGGCGCCGATGGAGGCGCCGATGACCGCGGCGGGCTTGCCGGCGAAGGCGCTGTGCCCGTACGGCCGCGAGCCGATGTCGATGGCGTTCTTGAGCACGCCGGGCACCGAGCGGTTGTATTCAGGCGTGACGAACAGCACGGCGTCGGCCTTTTTGATCTGGTCCTTCAGGCGCAGCCCTTCAGCCGGGTAGTCCTTGTCGAAGTCCTGGTTGTACAGCGGCAGGTCGCCGATCTGGACGTAGTCGAAGGTCGCCTTGCCGGCTGCCAGCTTCTCCAGCGCATGGGCCAGGGCCTGGTTGTGCGAACCGCTGCGCAGGCTGCCGACGAGCACGGCGATGGTGGGGGTTGCCATGGGGGAGCTCCGTTCGAGGGGAACGGCCAGCGTAGGGGTGACAGGTGTTGCGCGCGGTGAAGGCGTGCGTGGGACACGCAGGGCGTGTCGCTACGCTGCCATCTCCAGGCGTAGGGACACGCCATGCGTGTCCGGCGCGGTGCCGGTCACGCGCGCGGAACCGCCGCCCGCACCTGCTTCCAATGCGCCTGCCAGGCCTGGAACATCAACACGTTCCACAGGTGGGTATGCCACTTGCGCTCACCCTGCTGGAACTGCTTCCACAGCGGTGCCACCGCATCGACGTGGAAAATGCCTTCCTCGGCCAGCCGTGCCGGGTCCAGCAGTCCGTCCGCCCAGCCGCGCAGGTCGCCCTTCAGCCACGCGCTGACCGGCGCACCGAAGCCGCGCTTGGGCCGGTGCACCATCTCCTGCGGCACGTAGCGGCCCAGCACGCGTTTGAGCAGGTATTTGCTGACCCCGTCGCGCTGCTTCATCGACAGCGGCAGCGACCAGGCGAATTCCGCCACGCGCCAGTCCAGCAGCGGTGCACGCGCTTCCAGGCTGACCGCCATGCTGGTGCGGTCGACCTTGCACAGCAGGTCGTCGGGCAGGTACGTGCTGAAGTCGGCCAGCATCATCGCGTCGGCCGGCGAACCGGCGCCATGCAGCGGGTCGGCCAGGTCGTAGAAACTGCCGGCGCCGCGGGCGCCGATCACCGCCGACACCGGGTCGCGCCAGCGCGAGATGCGGTTGCGATACACATCGCCGATGCCACGCGCGCCGGTTTCAGCCAGCAATGCGGCCAACCCGCCGGTACGCGAGGCCTCGCCCTGGGTGTGCGCATGGGCGGCCATCCAGCGCCGCAGCGGCGCCGGGACCCGGCCCAGCAGGGTCCAGTTGCGCAGCGCACGCTGGTAGCGGCTGTAGCCGAAGAACAGCTCATCGCCGCCGTCGCCCGACAGCGCCACGGTCACCGCGCTGCGCGCCAGCCGCGCCACCAGCGCGGTCGGCACCTGCGAGGCGTCGGCGAACGGTTCGTCGAACATCGCCGGCAGCGCGGGGACCACCGCCAGCGCGTCGGCACCGCTGACATACAGCTCGGTGTGGTCGGTGCCCAGGTGCCCGGCCAGCGCCTTGGCCAGCGGCGCCTCGTCGTGGTCGGAGCCCTCGAAGCCGATGCTGAAACTGTGGATCGGGGTCGACGACTGCGCCTGCATCAGCGACGCCACCACCGACGAATCGGTGCCGCCGGAAAGGAACACGCCCACCGGGACGTCGGCCACCATGCGCAGCCCGACCGCGTCGCGCAGCAGGCCGTCCAGCTGGGTTTCGGCGTCCTCGTCGCTGCCCTGGAACGGCGCGGCAAGCGCCTGCTGCATGCGCTCGCGCGCATTCCAGAACGGCAGCTGCTGCTGGTCCGGCCGGTGTGCGGCGGCACCGGCGGCCACCGCTGCCGCGTCCAGGCGCAGCACCCGCCCCGGCATCAGCTTGAAGCAGCGCTCGTGGATGCAGTGCGGCGCCGGAATGTAATCCAGCCGCAGCAGCAGGGTCAGCGCGTCGCGATCGATCCCGTTGTCGAATGCCGGGTGCTGCCACAGCGCCTTCAGTTCCGAGCCGAACACCAGCGTGTCGCCGGCCCAGCCGTAGTACAGCGGCTTCTTGCCGACCCGGTCGCGGGCCAGCCACAGGCACTGCTCGGCGCGGTCCCACAGGGCGATGGCGAACATGCCGTTGGCGCGCTGCAGGGTCTCGTCCAGGCCCCAGGCCACGAACGCGGCCAGCAGCACCTCGGTATCGGAATGGCCGCGGAAGTCGTGGCCCAGGCCTTCCAGCTCCCGCCGCAGCGTCGCGAAGTTGTACACCTCGCCGTTGTAGGCCAGCACGTAACGGCCATTGTCGGAGGCCATCGGCTGGTGGCCGAGCGGCGACAGGTCGAGGATGCTCAAGCGGCGGTGCGCCAGCGCGATGCCACCTGCGGCATCGGCCCACACCCCGCTGTCATCCGGCCCACGGTGCAGCAGGGCGTCGCCCATGCGGCGTGCCTGCTGTTCCAACGCGGCCTGCTCCCGTCCCGGGGCGGCCAGCAACATTCCTGCCAGTCCACACATGCGTCAATGGTCCTGCGCCAACACCCGCGCGGCGCTTACCACCGCATTGTCGCTTGGAAGCACGCACAATGCTGCCCCCGCCAACGGCGTATAGGTGTCCGCGCCGCTCACCCGCTGCAGCGGCAGGTGGCCCAGCCCGGCTTCGAGCAGCGCGGTGAGGATGCCCTCGCCCACCCCGGCGCTGTGCCGGCCCTCGTCCACCACCAGCACCCGGCGTGCGTCCGCGGCCTGTTCGGCGATGAAGCCGGCATTGAGCGGCACCAGCCAGCGCAGGTCGACCACGCGCACCTGCCAGCCCAGCTCGGCCTCGATGCGGCGCGCCGCGCGCAGGCTCATCGGTACCCCGTTGCCATAGGTGAAGATGACCAGGTCGCTGGCCTCGGCGGCGTACACCCGGCCCTCGCCCAGCACCAGCGCCTGGTCCGGCGGCGGGTAGGCGAACAGCCATTGCCCGTCGCCGGGGTCGTGCAGGTCCTTGCTCATGTACAGCGCGATGGGCTCGAGGAACACCGCCACCCGCCCGTCCACCCGGGCCAACGCCGCCAGCGTGCGCAGCATCATCGCCGCGTCGTCGCCGCGCGAGGGGCAGCCCACCACCAGTCCGGGAATGTCGCGCAGCGCGGCGATCGAATTGTCGTTGTGGAAATGCCCGCCGAAGCCCTTCTGGTAGCCCAACCCGGCGATGCGCACCAGCATCGGGTTGCGGAACTGGTCATTGGAGAAGAACTGCAGCGAACAGGCTTCGCCGCGCAGCTGGTCGGCGGCATTGTGCAGGTAGGCCAGGTACTGGATTTCCGGGATCGGCAGCATGCCCAGGTTGGCCAGGCCCTGGGCCATGCCCAGGATCATGGTTTCATCCAGCAGCGTGTTGAACACGCGGCGCGGCCCGAACGCCTTCAACAGCCCCTTGCTGACCGTATACACGCCGCCTTTCTGCGCCACGTCCTCGCCGAACAGCAGCGACTCAGGGTACTTGCACAGCAGGTCGTGCAGGGCCTGGTTGATCTGGATCGCCAGGTGCCGCGGGGGCGGCCGCTGGGGCAGGTGGGCGGCACCGCCGAACAC
>NZ_CAUQPH010000149.1:0-8178 GCF_963519925.1 uncultured Stenotrophomonas sp.
CCTTGCGGCGGTGGTCGCCATCGGCGTGGCCGGCGTGGCCCTGTACATGCTGGTGGGCACGCCCAAGGCCGTCGATGCCGTGGCCGAGGCCGAGCCCGGACCGGCGTCGCTGGAACAGGGGGTCCGCGCACTGGAAGCGGCGCTTGCACGCGAACCGCAGCGCGCCGACGGCTGGGCCTTGCTGGGTCGCTCGGAGCTGGCGCTGGGCAACCTGGACAAGGCCAACCAGGCATTTGCGCGCGCGGTCAGCCTGGCCCCGGATGAGGTGCCGCTGCTGGTCGAAGCCGCACAGGCGCGTGCCCAGGCCGACCCTGCCAAGCGCTTCGATGACACCGCCCTGCAATGGCTGCGCCACGCCCGGCAGGTCGACCCGGCCAGCGAACGCGCCGGGTGGTTGATCGGCATTGCGCAGCGTCAGCGCGGGCAGGACGCGGAAGCGGCGGCGACGTGGGAAGCGCTGCTGCCGCGACTGGACCCGGCAGCGGCCAGCGCGCTGCGCGAGCAGATTGCGATTGCACGCGGCAAGGCCGGTGTTCCCGCCGCGCCCGCAGCTGACGACGCGGTCGGGGGCGGCGTGAAGGTCTCAGTGGCGCTCGGCCCGGACCTCGACACCGCCGCGCTCCCGGCGGACGCTTCGGTATTCGTCATCGCTCGCATGCCGGGCGGACCGCCGATGCCGGTGGCGGTACAGAAGCATCGGCTCGCCGACCTGCCCCTGCAGATCACCCTGGACGACAGCGACAGCCCGATGCCGACCGCGAAGCTGTCCTCGCTGGACAAGGTGGAAGTATTTGCCCGCATTTCGGCTAGTGGGGTGGCGAATCGCCAGGAGGGAGATATTGATTCGCCTGTGGTGCAGGTGCAGCTGCCCTCCAAGGGCACGGTAAACCTCACCCTGCGGTAGGGCCACGCACCATGTGGCTCGACCGTGCTGGCGCTCCGGGGGGACTGTTGGGGCAGCGCAGCGTTGAGGGTGCAACACCCTCCATCACAGACCGTACGACCTCGTCTACCTCCCTCCACGGCCGGATGGAGCGTGTCAGGTAGCTGTAGCCAACCGCCAGTCGCTCCTTTTGATATGCGACCTTGCAGCGCTCTATCTCCCGAGGCGTCTTTCGGCTGCCACAAGAGGCCTGGAACGGAAACTCACCTGCCCGATACTGCAAGGACGGCAACGCCGCGTAGTAGACAGCAACGTTCATCCGCCCGCCCGGATCCCCTTCCAGTCTCACCACGCCATATTCGGGCTGCTCATCGCGCACAGCCCAGTCGCGCTTGGCAAGATCGGCCCAGATCGGGGCATCGGTTCGGTTGCAGCTCAGCAGGACGTCGATCTGCGACTCCACGGCATCGTCAAAGCAGCTCTGCCGGAAAGGGTCGACACTGGAAATGGACAGGCTGACCTGGGCAGCATCCGTCGAGGGGATGGATCTGATTGCCATCTGAAGACCGTTGGCTGATATCTGGCGCTCGCTTGAGTACATAGGCCGCCCCCAGTCCATGCGGATCTTCTGGCCACAGTACGACAGGATCCCGTTGACGAGTTCCCCGTCGGACTGCTGCTTGATTCTGGTTCGCAGCGCTTCCTGCCTGGCCGTGCGGGTGCTGCACGTGTGCGATAGAAGGGCTATGGCGCCCAACAGGCACACCGATAGAACGATCCTGGTCGCACGATTCATCTTCCCTGCCCCTAAGCGATCTGTTTCCCTTGACGCAGGCTGGACACGCATGGCGTGTCCCTACGCAGGCTGGATCCTTTCGCCCCTGATCGGGCCTGCGCTGCTGCATCCGCGCATCGCACGCAGCCATGTGAATGCTTCCGGCAGCGCCCAGGCGCTGCCGATTTCGATCACGATCCGCTCGCTGCAACGCGAAGCCATAGTGCCGAACTTCCCGGACATGTCATTCCCTTTGTGCAGCGCTTACAGCACGTGCACCCCGCCACGAGCATGTGGCTGCGCCCGGGAGGTTGTCAATAAGTGAACTGGGCTGGCCTTCTCAAAATGCGCCGTTTTTAATCGGTCACCTTGCCGGGCAGCGCGAGGTCGACGGTGCGTGGCCTTCCATTACCGCCGGTCCCCCCATCGTCGACTTCCCGCCAGGGGCGCATGGGCCCGGTGAGACAGGTTAGCTGACCGCCAACGTTCCCTTGCGATAGGACCTGGGCCGATACGAACCGTCCCGGCGACGGCACGGGCATCCCCACCCTGCCCGGGTAGAATGCCCGCATGACTGAATTCATTCCCCCAGGCACCCGCTACCACGCCCTGCCCTCGCCATTCGCGTTCAAGCGCGGCGGTGAACTGCGCGGTGCCCAGGTCGCTTTCGAGACCTGGGGCACGCTCAACGCCGACGCCAGCAATGCCATCCTGATCGTCACCGGCCTTTCGCCCGACGCGCATGCCGCGGCCAACGCGGCCAATCCCGCGCCCGGCTGGTGGGAAGGCATGCTTGGCGCGGGCAAGCCGATCGATACCGACCGCTGGTTCGTGGTGTGCGTGAACTCGCTGGGCAGCTGCAAAGGTTCCACCGGGCCGGCCAGCTTGGACCCGGCAAGCGGCGAACTGTACCGGCTGGGTTTTCCCGAACTGTCCATCGAAGACGGTGCGCGCGCCGCCGTGGAGGTGGTCAAAGCGCTTGGCATCAGCCAGCTCGCCTGCGTGGTCGGCAACTCGATGGGGGGCATGACCGCGCTGGCGGTGTTGTTGCTGCATCCCGGCATCGCGCGCAGCCACATCAATATTTCCGGCAGCGCCCAGGCGTTGCCGTTCTCCATCGCGATCCGCTCGCTGCAGCGCGAGGCGATCCGGCTGGACCCGCAATGGAATGGTGGCCGGTACACCGACCAGCAGTATCCGGAATCGGGCATGCGCATGGCACGCAAGCTCGGCGTGATCACCTACCGTTCCGCGCTGGAGTGGGACGGCCGCTTCGGCCGCGTGCGGCTGGATTCGGACCAGGCCGATGATGATCCGTTCGGGTTGGAGTTCCAGGTGGAAAGCTACCTGGAAGGACACGCCCGCCGCTTCGTGCGCTTCTTCGATCCGAACTGCTATCTGTACCTCAGCCGCTCCATGGACTGGTTCGACCTCGCCGAATATGCCGGGGGCGACGTCATGGCCGGCCTCGCGAAGATACGGGTGGAGAAAGCGCTGGCGATCGGCGCCAACACCGACATCCTTTTCCCGGTGCAGCAACAGCAGCAGATCGCCGACGGCCTGCGCGCGGGCGGTGCCGATGCGCAGTTCATCGGGCTGGATTCGCCGCAGGGCCACGATGCTTTCCTGGTCGATTTCGACCGCTTCGGGCCGGCGGTGCGCACCTTCCTGGATGCGCTTTGAGCCATGCGCCAGCAGGGCAGGCTCAGCGAGTGGAATGATGCACGCGGCTTCGGCTTCGTCCAGCCGCATGGCGGTGGCGAGCGCTGCTTCGTGCACATCGGCGCGTTCGCCGGGCGCGACCGGCGCCCTGCGCTGGGGGATGTGATCACGTACGAGGTGCAGCGTGATGGCAAGGGTCGCCTCAACGCAACCCAGGTACGTTTAGCGCTGCAAGGTAATGGGCGCCGGGCAACCACTGCGACCGCGGGCAGCGCAGGGCGCGACTGGTTGCCGAGGCGCGCCATCGCAGTGCTGTTCCTGGCGGGCGTGGCGGCCGCGGCATGGCTCGGGCGTTGCCCGCCGTGGATTGCCGCAGCGTATGCCGGCCTGAGCGCAATCACTTTCCTGTTCTACGCGCGCGACAAGAGCGCCGCCCGGCATGGGCGTTGGCGTACGCCCGAGGGCACCCTGCAGGTGATGGCGATGCTGGGGGGATGGCCGGGTGCATTGCTGGCGCAGGGCATGCTGCGCCACAAGAATCGCAAGGCTTCGTTCCAGACGACGTTCTGGGGTGCCGTGGTGATCAACCTGGTGGCGCTTGCGTGGATCGCCGGCGGTGGATCGTCCACCGCCGGGTGAGATCGCCAGGGCCGGCCAACGGCCGGCGCTACCCGGGGCCGGCTACTTTCCGGCGACGGCGTCGTTCAACTTTTCGATCGCCTGGTCGGCGGTGAACGTGTTGGGCTTCTGGATCTTGGGGAAATCCTTGAAGGTCTCGTTGAACTTCGTCAGCAGCGCGATGGCGCCGTACACGATGTAGACGTGGTTCATGTACCAGTCCCAGTAGGTGTTCGAGGTGACATCGGCGAACTCGTACGGGTCGGTGCGCAGGTTGTAGATCTTGGGGATGCGCATGGGCGTGAACGGTTCGCCCCAGACCGCGAGGGTTCCCTTGCAGCGCTGCTCGATGAAGGTCACCTTCCAGTTGTCATAGCGGATGCCGAGCGTATCGCCATCGTCGGAGATGTAGACGAACAGCTTGCGCGGCGAATGCTCGGCCTTGCCGGTCAGGTAGGGCAGCAGGCTCACCCCGTCGATGTGGTTCTTGTAAGTGCGCCCGATTGCCTTGACGCCTTTCTTGAGGTCGTCTACCACGGTCGTGTTGCCTGCCAGCTCCAGGAAGGTCGGCAGCCAGTCGTGGTGCTGCACGATTTCCGTGGAGACCGTGCCCGGCTTGATCTTCCCCGGGTAGCGCGCCACCAGCGGGATGCGGAACGCGCCTTCCCAGTTGGTGTCTTTTTCGCTGCGGAACGGGGTCATGCCGCCGTCCGGCCACGAGTTGCGATGCGGGCCGTTGTCGGTGGAGTACACCACCAGGGTATCGTCAGCGATCCCAAGTTCATCCAGGTAATCGAGCAGGGAGCCTACGTTCCTGTCGTGGTCGATCATCGTGTCGTGGTACGGCGATTGCCAGCGCCCGGCCTGGCCCAGGCTTTCGGGCTTGGTGTGGGTGTACAGGTGCATGTGGGTGAAGTTGACCCACACGAAGAACGGCGTGTCGTCGTCGGTGGCCTGCTTGATGAAGCCCTTCGCGCGTTCCGCGAAGTCGTCATCGCAGGTGACCATGCGCTTGCGGTCCAGCGGGCCGGTGTCTTCGATCTTCTGCTTGCCCACCCTGCCCCAGCGCGGTTGTTCGGTGCTGTCGTCCTTGTCCGACGCAAAGCTGTGGATCACCCCGCGCGGCTTGATCGTTTCGATGAAGTCACCGAACTCTTCCTTGGGGAAGTAGTCGTACATCTCCGGCTCTTCCTCGGCATTGAGGTGGTACAGGTTGCCGTAGAACTCATCGAAGCCATGGTTGGTCGGCAGCATGTGGTTCAGGTCGCCTAGGTGGTTCTTGCCGAACTGGCCGGTGGAATAGCCCTCGTTCTTCAGCAGCGCCGCGATGGTGACGATCTTCTCGTTCATGCCGATCGGTGCACCCGGAATGCCCACCTTCGACAGACCGGTGCGCAGCACGCTCTGCCCGGTGATGAACGAGGAGCGCCCGGCGGTGCAGGATTGTTCACCGTAGGAGTCGGTGAACATGATGCCTTCGCGGGCGATGCGGTCGATGTTCGGGGTCTGGTAGCCCATCAACCCGTGCGAGTAGCAGCTCAGGTTGGAAATGCCGATGTCATCGCCCCAGATGACCAGGATGTTGGGCTTCTTGTCGGTCTTTTTCTTCTTGGCGGCGGTGGCCATCGGGTGCTCCAGGAGTGCTGCGGCGGGTCCATGGATGATCCCTGCGCCACCGGGGGGGCGGCCACCGTGTTTCTACTTACGCTGGCTAAGTAATTCTGTCCCGTTGGTCTGTCGGCTGCGGATGCCATGTACCGACCAACGGTCGGTACCTACCGGAATCTGTCGGCTGCGGATCCGATGTACCGACCAACGGTCGGTACCTACCGGAATGCGTATGGCAGGTCCGCCACCGGTAGGTACGGACCGTTGGTCCGTACGGCGTCAGCGCCAGGCGCTGCCTACCTGCACGTAGACGGTGTCGTCCTCGGGACCGAATGCGTAATCCAGGCCCACGTAAAGCCCCAGCTGGCGCGCGATCAGGTAGCGACCGCCGACGCCCTTGGCCACCTGGCTGGTGGCGCCGGAGAAACTGCCGTGCTCGCCCCAGGTGCGCCCCGCGCCGACGAAGCCAATGGCGGCCCAGCGCGGTGTGAGGTTCCAGCGCAGTTCGGTTTCGACCGTGGCAGCGCGCGTGTCCTGGTAACGGGCCGAGCCGATGCCGCGCAGGTCGATGTACGGCAGCCGGTAGAACGGCACGTCGCCGCCCACCCAACGCATGTCCACCCGCCCGCCCAGGACCAGGCGCTTGTCGGCCAGCGGAAGGTAGCCGAACGCATGCGCGCGGTAGCTCTGGAAGTCGTTGTCGCTGCCGATGGCGTCATCGTAGAAATTGCCCTCCAGCATGCCCAGCCATCCGCTGTTGGGGGTGAATGAATTGTCGCGCTGGTCGTACTGCAGCGACAGCCCCAGGCCGGAGGTTTTTCGGTTCAGCTCGTGCGGCTTGAAGTACTGACGGTCCGAATCGACGTCGAAGCCGATGTCCAGGTCCATGTAAATCCACTGCAGGCCCAGGAACAGCGACTGGTCGCCCAGGCGCCGGGCAATTTTCTGGAACGCCATGTAGCCGTCGGAGCTGTAGCCGATACCCACTTCCGGCAGCACGTTGCCCGGCGTGTAGAAGTCCAGGTTGAACGACGATTTGGCGACGCCACCGGTATAGCGCCAGCGGTCGTCCTTGAAGTGCAGCATGGCGCCCGCCCCGTAGGCCGTGCTGCCGTTCTCGGTCTTCATCCCGGCAACGCCGTAGATGTTCGGCGGGATCATCTGCTTCCGCCCGTCGGCAGCTGTGCGTTCGAGCGCTGCGCCCTCCGGCCGGTGGAAGAACGCCAGGGCCACGCCGCCACCGTAGCCCACGGCCGGATCGCTGATGATCACGGGCACCGGCAGGAAACCCTTGCGCTCGAGCAACCAGCGCGACATGTCGAAATGGCCATCCTGCGCGTCCTTGAACATGGAGTGGCTGGGGGCTGCCGGGGCCGGCACTGTGGTGTCCGATGCCCTTTCCTGCGCAGGTGCAGGCGCGGCCAGCGCACAGTGAAGGATCATGGCTGCCGCCAAACCTGCCTTCCATCCACGCATGTCGTGCTCCCGGATGCCTCATCGTGTCCCGGACACACTGACAGACCCCGCTACCCCCCAGCCACGGCCGTTATACGTAGCCGACCTAAGTACAATTACCTAAGCGGATGCGTCGCGCCAGGTCATGACAGCGTGCCGTCGCGCAGGTGGCAGCTGCGGTGCACGATGCCTTCGGGCAGCTCGTCGTGGGTGATCATCACCAGGCTGCGCCCGTCCAGGGCGGCCACCAGGTCATGCAGCAACGCGTGCGCGGTATCCACGTCCAGGCCTTCTGTCGGCTCATCCAGCAGCAGGATCGGTGAGCCCCGCAGCAACGCGCGTGCCAGTGCCAGCCGGCGCGCCTGCCCGGCCGACATGGTGGCGCCGTTCTCGCCCACCCAGGCCTGCAACCCGCCCAGCCGCTCTGCCCACGCCCGCAGGCGCACGTCGGCCAGCACCTGCCACAGCCGGGTGTCGCTCGCCCCCGGATCGCCCAGCCGCAGGTTGTCGGCAATGCTGCCGGCAAACACCGGCGCATGTTGTGGCAGCCACGCGATCTGCGCGTGCCAGTCGGCCTGGGACAGGCTGCGGATGTCCTGGCCGCCATACAGCACGCGCCCGCCATCCGGGTCCCACAACCGCAGCAGCAACGACGACAGGGTGGTCTTGCCACTGCCGCTGTCGCCGCGGATGGCGATGCGCTCGCCGGGCGCGAGGCGCAGCTGCACGTCGTCCAACAGCGCGCGCGCCTGCCCGGGCCAGCGGAAACCCACCTGGTCAAGCTGCAGGACGGCCGGCTGTGCGGGCAGGGGCAGCGGCGCGTCGATATCGGTCACGCCGGCGGGCTGGTCGACGATGGCGTCCAGCCGCGCGGCCGCCACGCGCCCGGACAACCACGACTGCCATGCCAGGCCGATGCCCGCCCACAGCTCGATCAGCGCGACGGTCAGGAACACCAGCGCTGCCGCCATCGCCGCGTCGATCTCGCCACGTTCGAACCCGCGCAGCGCCAGCCACAGCATGCCGACCAGGCCCACCGCCGCGCATACGCCGTGCAGCGCATTGCCGGCCACCAGCCGCCAGCGCCGGCGCCGATCGCGGGAACGCACGTGTTTGGCGGCGACCAGCACGCGCAGCTTCCAGTGCTCGCGCGCCTGCAGGGCGGTCAGGTCGGCGG
>NZ_CAUQPH010000150.1:0-7973 GCF_963519925.1 uncultured Stenotrophomonas sp.
CCTGCCACCCCGCCCGCGGCCGACAACGGCACCGCGCCGACCGGTGCCGAAGACGATTTCGCCGCGCTGTATGGCGGTCCGGCGCCGAGCGCCGACGGCGGCGAGCCGTCGACATCGGCCTACGACCCGTGGGAAGGCTTCAACCGCCGCGTGCACGCCTTCAACAACGTGGTCGACCGCGCGGTCGCGCGGCCCCTGGCTACCGCCTACACCCACGTCGTGCCGCGCTTCGCACGCACCGGCGTGACCAACTTCTTCAGCAACCTGCGCGCGCCGGTGACCATCACCAACCAGCTGCTGCAGGGCCGCCCCGGGGATGCCTGGGACAGCCTGGGCCGGTTCGTGATGAACTCCACGCTGGGCATCGGTGGTCTGTTCGACCCGGCCAGCCGCGCGCTGGTACCGCGCCGCAGCGAGGATTTCGGCCAGACCCTGGGCGCGTGGGGCTGGCGCAGCTCGCGCTACGTGGAGCTGCCGTTCTTCGGCCCGCGTACCGTGCGCGACGTGTTCGGGCTGGCCGGCGACATTCCGCTGTCGCCGATCCGCACCATCGAAGAAGACAAGGTGCGCATCCCCCTGCAGGGCCTGCAACTGGTGGACATGCGCTCGCAGCTGCTCGCCCTGGACGACATCCGCGACAACGCGGTGGACGAATACGCATTGACCCGCGATGCCTGGCTGCAGCGCCGCAACTACCAGATCCAGAACGACCTGCGTGGTCGCCATGCCCGCGGCAAGGACGCGGACGACACCGCGCCGATCCCGGTCGACGCGATGCCGATGCCCGACTGGGGCAACTAAGAAAAAACCCCGCTTCGGCGGGGTTTTTTTTGATGCATACCCACCAACCGTGGGTACCTGCCGTGGCCGGCGGTGACCGGCGGGCGCCGCAACGTCGCGGGGAATCAGGCGGCGAGTGCGGCGTCGATGGCGGCGACCAGGCGCGGGTCATTGGCCGGAACGTCGGGCGCGAAGCGGGCGATGACCTTGCCGTCGCGGCCGACCAGGAACTTCTCGAAGTTCCACAGCACGCCGGGGGCCGGGTTGACCACCAGGTCCGGGTACTTGGCGACCGCACCCTGCAGCTTCTCGCGCATCGGACCTTCGCCGGTGGCAGCCGGCTGGGCCTGGGTGAGCTGCTGGTAAAGCGGGTGGATGTCATCGCCGGCCACGCTGATCTTGGCGAACATCGGGAAGCTCACGTTGTATTCCAGCTGGCAGAACTGCTGGATGTCAGCGTCGCTGCCCGGCTCCTGGGCCAGGAAATTGTTGGCCGGGAAGCCCAGCACTTCCAGGCCGGCGGCCTGCTTGTCGGCATACAGGGCCTGCAGGCCTTCGTACTGCGGGGTCAGGCCGCACTTGGAAGCCACGTTGACCACCAGCAGCACCTTGCCGCGGTAGTCGGCCAGCGAACTGGCCTGGCCTTCGATGGTGGAAACGGGAATGTCGTAGACGGTCTGGCTCACGGGAAATCCTGTGCGAAGTGAAAAAGGGCACATCGGAGATGTGCCCTGGGAATGGGAAATCAATCGACGCAGATCGTGCCCTGGGCCACGCCGTTGTCGATGCGCTGGCGGCAGCCGAAGTTCTGGCTCACGTCGGTCTGGCATACACCACGCGCCTTGCTGCCAGCCACCAGTTCGGTCTCGCCTTGGGACAGGCACTGGCCTGTGCATTCACTCTTGGCGCTGCAGGCCTTGCCGGCATCGGCGTAGGGCACCACGCACTGCACGCGCTGCAGCCGTCCCAGCGGCTTGAGTTCACCACCGGCGGCCGCGCAGCGGGCGGCATCGGCGTTGTCGACGGCGGCGGGAGCGTTCGTGGCGGTGTCGCCGGCATTCGGCGAACTGCTGCAGCCGGCAAGCGCGAGCATCAGGGACAACATCAGGGTAAGACGCATCGGTTCAATCCTGGAGGAGGAAAAGGAAGGCAGGCACGTGGCCGCGAGCCAGCATCGCCGATCGCGTGCATGCAGGGTGTCGGCAATGCGTTTCAGTCCTGCGCGGCTGACACGTCGTCCGCGCTGGCCTCGTCATCGTCGCCGCTGGCATCGCCCAGCAGCAGATCGGTCTGCTCGCTGCCCAGTGATTCCACCCCGCGCAGGCGGCGTTCGATGGTGCGGGTCTTGCGGCTGGCCTCGCCCAGGCTGCGGCCGACCGTGCTGATCTGCTTTTCGGCCTTTTCCAGAATGCCGGCGAACTTGCCGAACTCGCTCTTCACCGCACCCAGCAGGCTCCAGACCTCGCTGGAGCGTTGTTCGATGGCGAGGGTGCGGAAGCCCATCTGCAGGCTGTTGAGCAGCGCGGTGACCGTGGTCGGCCCGGCCACCACCACGCGATGTTCGCGCTGCAGCAGGTCGACCAGGCCAGGGCGGCGGATCACTTCGGCATACAGGCCTTCGGTCGGCAGGAACATCACCGCGAAGTCGGTGGTGTGCGGCGGCGCGATGTACTTGTCGCAGATCGACTTGGCCTGGATCCGGATCGCGCGTTCCAGCTGCGCGCCCTGCACGCGCACACCGTCCACATCCCCCTGTTCCTGCGCATCGAGCAGGCGCTCGTAGTCTTCGCGCGGGAACTTGGAATCGATTGGCAGCCACACCGGGGTGTCCTCGTGGCCGCGCCCGGGCAGGCGCACCGCGATGTCCACCATCTCGCCGCTGTCCGGGCGCACTTTGACCCCGCGCGCATACTGCTCCTGGGTGAGGGTCTGCTCGAGGATGTTGTCCAGCTGCACTTCGCCCCAGCTGCCCCGGTTCTTGACGTTGGTCAGCACGCGCTTGAGGTCGCCGACGCCGGTGGCCAGCTGCTGCATTTCGCCCAGCCCACGCTGCACCTGTTCCAGGCGGTCGGACACCAGCTGGAACGACGCACCCAGCCGCGCTTCCAGCGTGGTCTGCAGTTTTTCGTCGACGGTGACCCGCATCTGGTCCAGCTTCTGCGCGTTGTCGGCCTGCAGGCTCCGCAGCTGCTGTTCCAGCGTGGCGCGCATTTCGCCCATGCGCTGTTCGTTGCGCTGGGTCATCTCCTGCAGGCGCAGGCCCAGGGATTCGCCGAACCGCTGCTGCGACTGCGTGGCTTCCTCGCGGCCCAGCCGGGCATCATCGGCCACGGCCTGGCGCAGCGCGCCCATGTGGGCGTCGCTGCGTTGCTGGGCCAGCCCGGCATCCTCGCGTGCCTTGCGTGCGTCTTCACCCAGCGCGTCGCGAAGCAGGTCGAGGCGCTGGTCGGTGCGGGTGGACAGGTCGGTCAGCGCGCGCGCAAAGGTTTCCAGCCGCGCGTCCTGCTGCCGGCCCAGGCCTTCCAGCTGCTCGCGCAGCTCGCTGCGGCCCACCCGCGCTTCTTCGCGCAGGCTCTGATCGAGCTCGCCATGGTCGGAACGCCGCAGCAGGAGCACCAGCTGCAGGATGAGGACGGCACAGAGCAGGCCGCCGAGAATGAGGAATTCAGGTTGCATGGAAGAAGTGTAGGCTGAGCCGGTCTCATTCGCTGCGCCGGATCAGCCTTCCCGCTGCCCTGAAGCTCAGAAGCCTTCCAGTACCACCTTGCCCACCGCGCGGTGGCTTTCGATGTGCGCATGCGCGCGGCGCAGGTTGGCGGCGTCGATGCGGCCGTAATGTTCGCCCAGGGTGGTACGCAGCACCCCGCCGTCCACCAGCTCGGCCACCCGGTCGAGCAGCACGTGCTGCTGCTGCAGGTCGGGCGTGCTGAAGCTGGAGCGGGTGAACATCGACTCCCAGTGCAGCGACAGGCTCTTGCGCTTGAGCGCCATCACGTCCAGCTGGCCCGGGTCGTCGATCAGCGCCAGCTGTCCCTGCGGGGCCAGCGCGGCGACGATCTGCGCGTAGTGCTGGTCGGTGTGGGTGAGGCTGGCGACGTGGGTGACGGCCTCGATCCCGATCCGGCCCAGGCCTTCGGTCAGCGGCTGGCTGTGGTCGATGACGTGGTGGGCCCCCAGCGCGTATACCCAGTCCTGGGTGTCCGGGCGGGAGGCAGTGCCGATCACGGTCAGCCGGGTCAGCTGGCGCGCCAGCTGGACCAGGATCGAGCCGACGCCGCCCGCCGCACCGATCACCAGCAGGGTCTGGCCTTCACCGCCGCCTTCGGCGATGCGCAGGCGGTCGAACAGCAGCTCCCAGGCAGTGATCGCGGTCAGCGGCAGCGCGGCGGCGGCCGCGTCGTCCAGGCTGGCCGGCTTGCGGCCCACGATGCGCTCGTCCACCAGCTGGTACTCGGCGTTGCTGCCCGGGCGGTTGATGTCGCCGGCATAGAAGACCGCGTCGCCCTGCTGGAACAGGGTCACCTCGCTGCCCACCGCATCGACGATCCCGACCGCATCCCAGCCCAGCACGCGCGGGGCGTCGACCGCCACGCCACGGCGCACCTTGGTGTCCACCGGGTTTACCGAGACCGCGCGCACCTGCACGCGCAGGTCGCGCGGGCCCGGGGTAGGCACCGGCAGGGTGATGTCGACCAGGGATGCCGGGTCGGCGATCGGCAGGCCGTGCTGGGTATAGGCGATGGCTTTCATGGGAGAGATCCTTGGAGGAGGCGCCCAGCTTCGCCTGCCCTGTCACGGCCGGAAAGGCGCAGAATGCAGCAGCACTTTCACTCCTGGAATGAAAATGGTCCGCTTCGAGGATCTGCAGCTGTTCGTCCGCACCGCCGCGCTTGGCAGCTTCTCCAGCGCCGCGCGCGAGGTCGACCTGCTGCCCGGCCAGGTCGCCGCTGCAGTGGCCCGGCTGGAGCGCGAGCTGGACCTGCGCCTGTTCGTGCGCTCCACCCGCAGCCTGCGCCTGACCGCCGAAGGCGTGCTGTACCTGCCCTACGCGCAGGACCTGCTGGCGACGCTGCAGGAAGCGCAGGCACGGGTACGCGGCGAGGATGCCGAGCTGCGCGGCGTGCTGCAGGTGGCGGCGCCGTCGGACCTCGGCCGCAACGTGCTGCTGCCGTGGCTGACCGAGTTCCGCGCCGCCCACCCCCGGCTGCAGCTGCGGCTGCTGTTGTCCGACCAGGTCGCCGACGTGTTCCGCGATCCGGTGGATATCGCCTTCCGGCTGGGGCGCTTCGACAACGCCAGCTACGTGGCGCTGCCGCTGGCACCGGACAACCGCCGCGTGCTGGTGGCCTCCCCGGCCTACCTGCAGCGGCATGGCACCCCGGCCTCGCTGGAGGCGCTCAAGGACCACCACTGCCTGGTCTACCAGCTGGCCGGGCGGCCCTATGACCGCTGGAGCTTCGAGCAGGACGGGCGGCGCGTGGTGGTGCCGGTGCGCGGCCAGCTGGTCTGCGACGACGCCGACGTGGTGCGGCGCTGGGCGCTGGCCGGCGAAGGCATCGTGTTCAAGTCGTGGCTGGATGTGGCCGACGATGTGCGCGCCGGGCGCCTGCAGGTGCTGATGGGGGGCGCAGGCGACAGCCTGCCGTTGAACCTGGTGTGCCCGCACCGCAAACAGTTTTCCCCCGCGATCCGCCAGCTGCATGCGTTGTGCGCCGAGCGCCTGCAACCGATGCTGGCCGATCTGCCCGGACGTGCGCGGTAACGCTGTCGGCGACGGGTCGGGTAGCCGACAATGGCGGCCCCCGTTGTAGTCGAGTCACCGCCATGCCGTGGATGGGCATCCAGGACCTGTGGACCTTTGTCGTTGCCGTGCTGGTGTTCCTGGCGCTGCCGGGCCCGGGCACCTTCACCCTGCTCACCGCCACCGGGCGCGGCGGCGTGCGCGGCGGTTACACCGCGCTGTTCGGGCTGCTGCTGGGCGACCAGATCCTGATGTGGCTGGCGGTGGCCGGCGTGGCCGCGCTGCTCCGCGCCAACCCGCTGGTGTTCCATGCCGTGCAGTATCTCGGTGCCGCCTACCTGGTGTGGGTGGGCATCGGCCTGCTGCGCCCGGCGACACCGGCCGGCCGCGATGACGACGGCAGTGGCGTCCGCCTGCGCCCCGGCCAGTACTTCCGCCAGGCGATCCTGGTCAGCCTGCTCAACCCCAAGGCCATCATCTTCTACATGGCGTTCCTGCCGCTGTTCATCGACCCGGCCCGGCACCAGGGCGTGGTGACCTTCGCGACCATGGCAGCGCTGATCTTCGTGCTGAGCCTGGCGTACTGTTCGGTGCTGATCGGGGTGGGCAACCTGTTGCGGCGCCGGATCATCCAGCACCCGCGGGTGGGGGTCTGGCTGAAACGCGTGGCCGGGGTGTTCCTGGTCGGGTTCGGCGTGCGCCTCGGCGTGAGCGGCTGAGGACCGCGTCCCCCTGCGACAGCGACGTGGCGCAATAGGGGCGGGGAATCGCAAGCGGCCCGGCAATGTGTGCCGGATTCGTCAGCCACGATCATTTGAAATGATCGTCAAGCGATTCACGACGCCCGGCAGTAGTAATGCTGCGCCGCGTTCGGTCACACTCGGGAAATTGTCGATACCAGTCATCCTGTGAGGTTCCATGTCATCGCTGCTACGGCGCAAGTCGCTCGATTCCGTCACCGTCCATGAAGCCGGCAGGAGCCTGGTCCGTACGCTGAGCTGGCCGCACCTGATCGCCATGGGCATCGGCGCGATCGTCGGCACCGGCATCTACACCCTGATCGGCGTGGGCGCCAACCTGGCCGGGCCGGCGGTGCTGATCTCCTTCGCCATCGCCGGCGCGGTCTGCGCCTGCGCGGCGCTGTCCTACGCCGAACTGTCGACGATGATGCCGGCGGCCGGCAGCGCCTACACCTACAGCTACACCGCGCTCGGCGAAATCTTCGCGTGGGTGGTTGGCTGGAGCCTGATCCTGGAGTACTCGCTGGTCGTCAGTACGGTCGCCGTGGGCTGGTCCGGCTATTTCGTCGGGTTCCTGGAATGGATCCACGGCAACTTCGGCATCGACATCCGGCTGCCGTTGGCGCTGTCGGCCGGCCCCCATGTGGAAGGCGGCGTGTTCAACCTGCCCGCGGTGATCATCACCTGGGTGGTGGCCGGCGGCCTGATGCTGGGCACCAAGGAAAGCGCCACGCTGAACGCCATCCTGGTGGTCCTGAAGATCATCGCGCTGGCGGTGTTCGTCGCCGTTGCGCTGCCCGCGTTCGATTCGGCCAACCTGCACCCGTTCATGCCGCATGGCTTCGCCAAGTCGCTGGGTCCGGATGGCGTGGAGCGCGGCGTGATGGCGGCGGCCGCGATCATCTTCTTCGCCTTCTACGGCTTCGATGCGATCTCCACGGCCGCGGAAGAAACCAAGAACCCGGGGCGTGACCTGTCCATCGGCATCATCGGCTCGATGGTCGGCTGCACGATCATCTACATGCTGGTGGCCCTGGCGGCGGTCGGCGCGATGAGTTACGCGATCTTCGGCAGCAGCGCCGAACCGCTGGCCCTGATCATGCGCGAACTGGGCCAGCCCAAGGCGGCGGCGGTCATCGGCGTGGTGGCCATCATCGCCCTGCCGACCGTGCTGCTGGCCTTCCTGTTCGGGCAGAGCCGCGTGTTCTTCGTCATGGGCCGCGACGGCCTGCTGCCGCGCGGTCTGTCCGCGGTGAACAAGCGCACCGGCACGCCGGTGGCCACCACCCTGTTCAGCGCCGCCGTGGTCTCCGCCCTGGCCGGCGTCGCCCGCCTCGACGAGATCGCCGCGCTGGCCAACGCCGGCACGCTGGCGGCCTTCACCGCGGTGGGCATCTGCCTGGTGGTGATGCGCCGTCGTGCGCCGGACGCCAAGCGCACCTTCCGCACGCCGATCGCCTGGTTCATCGGCCCGGCCGCGGCGCTGGGCTGCATCTACCTGTTCATCAGCCTGCCGAGCAGCACCCAGCTGTACTTCCTGATCTGGAACGTGATCGGCCTGGCCGTGTATTTCCTGTACAGCCGACGCAATGCATTGATCGGCCGTTGAGGTTGCCGGGGGATACCGACCCGCCGTCGGTATCCCGGTAGCGCCGGCCGTTGGCCGGCCTACGCGATGACCGCAACGTTCATGAGGGCCGGCCAACGGCCGG
>NZ_CAUQPH010000151.1:0-7924 GCF_963519925.1 uncultured Stenotrophomonas sp.
CCGACGAACAGGCCGATCAGGCCGGCCAGGCCACTGGCCAGCCACAGCGAGGTGAACAGGAAGGCGGCCACCGCCGCACCGCCGCCACCCAGCAGCGCGCGCAGCGGACGGGGCAGCCAGCCCAGCAGGGCGCGGGCAAAGGTGCCGACGAAGAACCCGATCACCAGCGCCACGGTAAAGCCGTCGCCGCCGCTCCCGCGCGGGGCGGGGTTGGCGCTGACCGGTGCCGGCAGTTCCTCGCCGTCGATCAGCTTGACCAGCGCGGCAGTGCCGTCGGCAAGTCCACCGGCGTAGTCGCCGCTGCGGAAGTGCGGGGCCAGGTATTCCTGGATGACGCGGTTGGCAATGGCATCGGGAATGGCGCCTTCCAGCCCGTAGCCGGGTTCGATCCGCACCTTCCGGTCGTCCTTGGCCACCACCAGCAGCACGCCGTCATCCACGCCCTTGCGCCCGACCTGCCACTGCTCGAACACGCGCTGCGTGTACTGCTCGATGGTCTCCGGCTGGGTGCTGGGCACCATCAGGATCTGCAGCTGGCTGCCCTTGCGCTGCTGCAGGGCCAGCGCCTGGGCTTCCAGCGCCTGCTTCTGCGTGGCGTCCAGGGTGCCGGTGGTATCCACCACCGGCGAGCTCATCGGCGGAATCGCCGCTTCGGCCTGCGCCCATGCGGGCCCGGCCAGGCACAGCCCCAGCAGCAGCAACGCGCGCAGCAGCGAGCGGATGTTCACCGGATCACTGCGCCGGGGCCTGCTGCGGCTGCGGCGCGGGCGCCGGGGCTGCCGGCTGCGCACCGAACTTGACCGCCGGCGGCTGCGAAATCTGCGCTTCGTTCTCGACCGTGAAGTTCGGCTTTTCCTTGTAGCCGAAGATCTTGGCGGTGATCAGCTGCGGGAACGAGCGGATGTAGGTGTTGTAGTCCTGCACCTGCTGGATGTAACGCCCGCGGGCCACGGTGATGCGGTTCTCGGTGCCCTCCAGCTGCGCCTGCAGGTCGCGGAAGCCCTGGTCGGACTTGAGGTTCGGGTAGTTCTCGGTAACCACCAGCAGTCGCGACAGCGCCCCGCTGAGTTCGCCCTGCGCCTGCTGGAACTGCTTCAGCGACTCGGCGTCGTCGGCATTCACGTTGACCTGGCCGACCCGCGCACGCGCGTTGGTGACGTCGGTCAGCACCTGCCGTTCCTGGTCGGCATAGCCCTGCACGGTCTGCACCAGGTTGGGGATCAGATCGGCACGGCGCTTGTACTGGTTGAGCACTTCGGCCCAGCCGGCCTTGACCTGCTCATCCTTCTGCTGGATCGAGTTGTAGCCACAACCTGACAACAGGCTGGCCAGCAGGGCCAGCAGGATCAGTCGGGGGGAGATACGCATGGCCGGCTCCGGATCGGGATGGACGCGGCCGGAGAATGGCATGAATAGGGGTTAATTCCCCGTTAGGGTGGGCGGGGGTGCCGCACCCGGTAGGTACCGACCGTTGGTCGGTACGGGTTTCACCAATTGCCGGCGCCCGGCACGTGGTGGGCCACCGCGCGGCGGCGCATCAGCAGGTTCAGCCACTCCACCAGCACCGAGAAGCCCATCGCGGCGTAGATGTACGGCTTGGGCACGTGCACGTCCAGGCCGTCCAGGATCAGCACCGCGCCGATCAGCAGGATGAAGGCCAGGGCCAGCATCTTCACGGTCGGGTTGGCGTCGATGAAGCGGCCCAGCGGGTTGGCCGCCAGCAGCATCACCGCCACCGACAGCAGGATCGCCGCGACCATCACCGGCACGTGCTCGGCGATGCCGACGGCGGTGATCACCGAGTCCAGCGAGAACACGATGTCGATGATGGCGATCTGCGCGATCACCATGCCGAACACCGCCGAGGCCTTGGTGGTGGTCGGGTCTTCGTCTTCGCCGCCGGTGATCAGCTCGCGGATCTCCATGCCGCCCTTGATGATCAGGAACAGGCCACCCACGATCAGTACCAGGTCGCGGATGGAGATGCCCATGCCGGCCACGGTGAAGAGGTTGGCCTGCATGTGCGCCAGGTAGGCCAGCGAGACCAGCAGCAGGATGCGGGTGATGCAGGCCACCGCGATGCCCAGCTTGCGCGCGAACGGACGGCGCGCTTCGGGCAGCTTGCTCACGGCAATGGAGATGAACACCAGGTTGTCGATGCCGAGCACGATTTCCAGTGCGCTCAGGGTCAGCAGGGTCAACCAGACGTTGGGATCGGACAGCAGCTCGAGGAACATGGAGACATCCTTACAAGGGGAAAATGACGCGCCGGGCGCGTCAGAAGATTCGCGGCGCCAGGACCAGGGCCCAGCACACCAGCACATTCATCATCAGCACGAACACCGCCGCCGAGCCCATGTCCTTGGCGCGGCCGGCCAGCTCGTGGAATTCGGCGCCGTAGCGCTCGATCACCGCCTCGATCGCTGAATTGGCCAGCTCCATGGCCAGCACCAGCAGCATCGAGCCGATCATCAGCGCGCGCTCGACCGGGCTCTGGCCCAGCCACAGCGCCAGCGGTGCCAGCACCACCAGCAGGTACACCTCGAGGCGGAACGAGGATTCGTGCAGCCAGGCCGCGCGCAGCCCCTGCCACGACCACACGGCGGCCTTGAAGATGCGCCGGGGGCCACGCGGCAGGTGCCCGAATTCGTCAGCCACGCCGGCACGCTCCACGGCGGAAAGCGTGGCACGGGGGCAGGTGCAGGGCACGGCAAGGGGTCATGGGCAGCGCATGGACGGGGCGTGAATCCTCCATTTTGCCATATCCGGCACAGCCCGGCCCCGGGCACCGGACGCTCGGGGCCCTAAGATGGTCCGGTACCCTGCAAGGAGTCCCGCATGTCCCATCGCGTCACCTGTCCCCTGCTGCTCGCCCTGGCGCTGACCGCCAGCCTGCCCGCGCTGGCCCTGAACACCGTGCCGGTCCCACCGCCGCAGGTACCAGGACAGGTGTCCAACGTGGCCTGGGCCGGCGACATGGCCGCCTTCGCCAAAGCGGACGCAGCCGCCCCGCCACCGCGCGGCGGTATCGAGTTCATCGGCAGCTCCTCCATCCGCATGTGGGACACCCTGGCCACCGACTTCCCGGGGCAGAAGGTGTTCAACCGCGGCTTCGGCGGTTCCGAAGTCCGCGACAGCACCTGGTACGCCGACCAGATCGTGATCCCGTACGCGCCGTGCAAGGTGTTCTTCTACGCCGGCGACAACGACCTCAACAGCGGCCGCACGCCCACGCAGGTGCGCGACGACGTGGTCGCCTTCGTGCAGCGCGTGCACCGCGACCTGCCGAAGACCACCGTCGAAGTCATCTCGATCAAGCCCAGCCCGTCGCGCGCGCAGCTGCTGCCGGCGGTGAGGGAAGCCAATGGGCTGATCCAGGCCGCGCTGGCGAAGTTGCCCAACACCGGGTTCATCGACGTCTACACGCCGATGCTGGGCACGGATGGGCAGCCGCGTGCGGCGTTGTTCCGGGAGGACATGCTGCACATGCAGCCGGAAGGCTATGCGATCTGGCGCGAGGCATTGGCACCGAAGGTGCAGTGTGACGCGGTGGAGCGGTAACAGCGCACGTTGTTCGTGGTCATGCGTTATAGGGCCGATCAGCATGGTCGGCGGTCGTTCGGGAACCGACCCTACCGCGCTTGCGGACCGTCGGGGGCGTCAGCGGTAGATGATCGTGGCCTGGGTGCCGACGCCGGGCTCGCTGGCCAGTTCGATCTTCCAGCCGAAGCGGTCGCACAGCCGGCGCACGATCGACAGGCCCAGGCCGGTGCCCTGCGGGCGGCTCGGTTCGGCGCGGTAGAACGGCTCGAACGCGCGCGACAGCGCTTCGGCCGACATGCCGATGCCGGTGTCGCGCACCACCACCCGGTCGTCCAGCACGTCCACGTCGATGCGGCCTTCGTCGGTATAGCTGCACGCGTTGCGCAGCAGGTTGCTGACCACCACCTGCAGCACCCGCGGCGGGGCGTGCAGCTGCACCGGCGCCTCGCTGTGCACGTGGATCTCGACCGGGCGACCGGCCAGCAGCTCGCGCGCATTCTCCACTTCGTAGCGCACGATGTCGTTGACGTCGAACAGCTCGATCTGCGGTTCCACGTCGGCTTCGCGCGCCAGGATCAGGAACGCGTCGATCACCGCTTCCATGTCACGCCCGGCGCGCTGGATGCGATTCAGGCCACGGCGCAGGCGCGGGGTCATGTCCTGGTCGCCCAGCGCCATGTCGCTGGCCACCCGGATCACGGTCAGGGGGGTGCGCAGTTCGTGGCTGGCATCGCGGGTGAAGTTGCGCTCGCGTGCCACGTGTGCGGTGACCCGCGTGGCCAGCTGGTGCAGTGCCGCCGCCAGCTGCCGGGTTTCGCCCTGCATGTCGGCGGGTAGTTTGTCGGGTGCCAGGTCGGCCGCTTCCGGGTGGCCCGGGTTCCAGCGCGACACGCGGCGCGCCAGCCAGTTCACCGGCGACACCAGCCGTTTCGACGCGCGATAGGTGACCCACGAGGCGCCATACACCGCCAGCAGGGTCAGCAGCACCGGCACGATGCCGAACCAGAACGCCAGCATCTCCGCACGCGAGCGCAGGAACACCAGGTACAGCCGCCCTTCCGGGCGTGCGTCGACCAGCACCAGCTGGTCGTCGGCCTCCAGTTCGTGGAACCCCGGTTCCAGCGTGCGCAGGTTCGCCGGCAGGCTCAACGCCGACTGCCCGGCTTCCAGCAGGTAGCCGCGGATGTTGCGCGTGTTCGGCGGCGGCTGCACCGGCGAGGCCGCGTGCAGGTTCCAAAAATAGGTGGCCTCTTCCTGCAGCGCGCTGCTGACCAGGCTGTGCTTGATCACCAGCGACACCAGCCACGCGCCCAGCAGGATGCCCAGGCTGGCAAGTACGGCCTGCAGGATGAAAACGATGCGGATCTTGCGCGGCAGACCGTGCGGCATTACGACGTCCAGGTGGTTCGGATGCCCCGGCTGGCGCCGGGGCATCGTGTCGCATCAGCTCATCGGCTGCGCGATATCGGCAATCCGGTAGCCGGCGCTCTGCACGGTGTGCAGCAGCGGACGGTCGAACGGCTTGTCGATGATCTTGCGCAGGTTGTACAGGTGGCTGCGCAGCGTATCCGAGTCCGGCAGGCCATTGCCCCAGATCTCGCGCTCGATTTCCTGGCGGGTGACCACACGCGGCGACTCGCGCATCAGGATGGTGAGCAGGCGCAGCCCGATCGGCGACAGCTGCAGCTCGGTGCCGGCACGCGTGGCGCGCATGCTGACCGGGTCGAGCACCAGGTCGGCTACCTTGAGCACCTCCGACCCCACCTGGCGACGTTCGCGGCGGATCAGCGCGCGCAGGCGGGCTTCCAGTTCCTGGATCGCAAACGGCTTGGTCAGGTAATCGTCCGCGCCGAACCCGAGGCCGGTCAACTTGTCGTCCAGCGTGTCACGCGCGGTCAGCATCAGTACCGGCGTCGACTTGCGGGCGTCGTTGCGCAGCCGGCGACAGACTTCGATGCCGTCCAGGCGCGGCAGCATCAGGTCCAGCACCACCACGTCGTAGCTGTTCTCGGCCGCAAGCCGGTAGCCGTCCAGCCCGTCCTGGGCGTAGTCGACCTCGAATCCGCGGCCTTCCAGGTATTCACCGATCATCTCGGAGATATTGCGGTTGTCTTCGACCACCAGCACCAGGCCGGAGGTTTCCTTTGTCTGACGCATGGGAGTCCCTCTTTCTTCAGCTTTGTGAAACATGCCGGATCGTCGGTAGACGCGATGTGAAGCCGCTCACACCCCGCTGAAATATTCATCACAGCAGGGGTTTCAGCAACGGCCAGACGTTCTCCAGCACCTGCGGCTGCGCAGCTGCGGTGGGGTGGAGGCCGTCCGATTGCATCATCCCGGGCTTCAACGCCACGTCTTCCAGCAGGAACGGCAGCAGCGGCACCTTGTACTGGCCGGCCAGCCCGGCATAGGTCTGGCGCAGCCGTTCGCGGTAGGCCGGCCCGTAGTTGGGCGGCACGTCGATGCCCAGCAGCAGCACCCGCGCACCGGCCTTCTGGCTGGCCACGATCATCTTTTCCAGATTGCCGCGCAGCTGCGCCGGGGTCAGCCCGCGCAGCGCATCGTTGCCGCCCAGCGCGATCACCACCACCGACGGCCGGTGTTTCTGCAGCAGCGCCGGCAGCCGGGTCAGCGCGCCGGCGGTGGTCTCGCCGCTGATGCTGGCGTTGATGACCGCCGGCGGCGGCTTGACCTGCTGGTTGATCCGCTGCTGAAGCAGGTTCACCCACCCGGAGGCGGCCGGGATATTGTGGGCAGCACTGAGGCTGTCGCCCACCACCAGCACCGCGGGCCGGGTGTCGGCACCTTTGGCACATGCCAGCGCCGGCACCAGCAGCAACGCTGCCAGCATCCAGAACGAAAGGGCCGCGCGGCCCGCCCACTTTGCTCGGTACATTGGAGAATCCTCATCGACAGCCTGTCCCCCCGCAGCGCGCCCGTCGCCATCGCCGCCCACGACGTGGGCAAATCCGCGCGTGGCCCGGAGGGTGAAGTCCACATACTGGACAACATCGACATGACCGTCCATGAAGGCGAGAGCGTGGCCATCGTCGGCGCCTCCGGATCGGGCAAGACCACCCTGCTCGGCCTGCTGGCCGGGCTGGACCTGCCCAGCCGTGGCGACATCGCCCTGGCCGGGGCCTCGCTGGGTGCGCTGGACGAGGAAGCCCGTGCCCAGCTGCGCGCGCGCGAGGTCGGCTTCGTGTTCCAGAGTTTCCACCTGCTGCCGGCGTTGACTGCCGAAGAAAACATCGCGCTGCCGCTGGAACTGGCCGGCCGCGAGGACGCCGCGCGGGTTCGCGAGGTGCTGGCCCAGGTGGGCCTGGACCACCGCGCGCGGCATTACCCACGCCAGCTGTCCGGCGGCGAACAGCAGCGCGTGGCGCTGGCGCGGGCGTTCGTGGCACGGCCGCGGATCCTGTTCGCCGACGAGCCCACCGGCAGCCTGGACCAGGCCACCGGGCAGCAGATCAGCGATCTGCTGTTCGCGCTCAACGCCACCAGCGACACCACCCTGGTGCTGGTCACCCACGACCTGCGCCTGGCGCAGCGCTGCGAACGCATCTACCGGCTCGACGGCGGTCGACTGGTGGATGCGGCCGGAATCAACGCATGAACGTCCTGCGTCATGCCGCGCGCGCATTGCGGCGGGAATTCCTGGCCGGTGACCTGCTGACCGTGTTCGCCGCGCTGGTGCTGGGCGTGGCGGTGATGACGGCGGTGGGCACGCTGGTCAACCGGGTCACCCTGGCCCTGACCAGCAGTGCCGCCGAAATGCTCGGCGGCGACCTGGGCCTGGGCGGGCGCGAGGACGTGCCCCAGGCCTTCGCCGACGAGGCCAGGACGCGCGGGCTGGCCAGCACCCGCATGGTCAGCTTCCCCAGCGTGCTGTTCCATGGCGATGCCAGCCAGATGGCCAACATCAAGGCGGTCGGCGCCGGCTATCCGCTGCGCGGGGAACTGCGCGTCAGCCGCGCGCCCGGCGGCGCCGGCGAGGTCGCCGGAACCCCGGCGCCCGGCGAGGCCTATGCCGATCCGCGCCTGATGCAGGCCTTGGGCCTGAAGGTCGGCGACGCACTCGAATTCGGTGCCGGCACACTCACCGTCACCCGCGTGCTGCAGGCGGAGCCGGATACCTCCGGCGAGTTGATGCAGTTGTCGCCGCCGCTGCTGGTGAACCGCGTGGACGTGGACCGCGCCGGCCTGCTCGGCCCGGGCAGCCGGGCGTCGTACCGGATGATGTTCGCCGGCGACGCGGCCGCCATTGCCGATTTCCGCGGCTGGTTGCAGCCGCGCGCGAAGGGCCTGCGCATCGTCGGCATCGCCGACGCGCAGCGCGGCGTACGCGGCGCGTTCGACCTGGCCGGCCGCTTCCTGTCGC
>NZ_CAUQPH010000152.1:0-7919 GCF_963519925.1 uncultured Stenotrophomonas sp.
AGGACATCACCCTTTCACGGTGGCGACCGGGGTTCGAATCCCCGTGGGGACGCCAATAACGCAGAGAACCCCGGCAATGCCGGGGTTTTTTGTGCGCGCAACCGGGCTCGGCAAAAATCTGTTTGCATTTCTAAACACAGCCGATATGATAGGCGGCTCGCAGCATCATCGTGGGGCCATAGCTCAGCTGGGAGAGCGCCTGCATGGCATGCAGGAGGTCGGCGGTTCGATCCCGCCTGGCTCCACCACTCCAATCCTTAGGCCGATTGGAAGGTAGTGAATACAATTCAGTTTTTCGTGCGTCCCCATCGTCTAGAGGCCTAGGACATCACCCTTTCACGGTGGCGACCGGGGTTCGAATCCCCGTGGGGACGCCAATTACAGAAGCAGAAAGCCCTGACTCCGGTCGGGGCTTTTTGTTTTGGTAGCCTACGCCCATGTGCTATTCCGCCCAGATCCGCGCCGACTACACCAAGCTGGTCCGTGAATTCGGTGCCACCCTGTCGCTGGACGAGTTCGCCCAGCTCTACGCGCACGACCCCGGTAAGCAGCGTCCGAAAACCCCCAAGGCGATGGACGATGGTTTCGCGGGCGCGCGCACGCCGCTCGGCCAGGACATCGTGGCGAGGATCCAGCAGTGGCATGCCGAGGAAATGCACGCGCTGGACGAAGAGCTGCGCGTCCAAGGCGCGCGCCTGAAGCAGGCCGAGGAAAGCCTGGCCCACCGCCCGACCCAGAAAGCGCGCAACGAGATCCGCATTGCCGGCAACCGCATCGACCGCGCGCAGGCGCGCCTGGCCGACCTGCACCGCAGCGGCCTGCTGCCACGCGACAGCCGCATCTTCCCGGGCGTGTATGCACCGGTGATCGTCTCCGAGCAGGGCCAGCGCGTGATCAAACCGATGCGCTACCAGTGCCGGCTGCCGGACAAACCGGCGCGCAACGACACGCTCTACCCCGGCACCTACAACGCGCGCCGCGACAGCCTGGAGGCGTACTGGAAGAACGCCTTCGGCCATCACCATGGCGTGGTGGTGGTGCAATCGTTCTACGAACACGTCCCGCGCCATGCACTGGAACAACGCACGCTGGCACCCGGCGAAGGCGCGCAGAACGTGGTGCTGGAATTCCGCCCGCAGCCGCCGCGCGACCTGCTGATCGCCTGCCTCTGGTCCGAATGGGAAGGCCCGGAAGGACGCCTGCTGTCGTTCGCCGCGATCACCGACGATCCGCCACGGGACGTGGCGGCGGCGGGCCACGACCGCTGCATCGTGCCGATCCGGCGCGAGAACCTGGATGCGTGGTTGAATCCCGATCCAGGCGACCTGGCCGCACTGTATCGAATACTCGACGACCGCGAACCGGTGCAGCTCGGCTACCAGGAAGCCGCCTGACGCGTGCGGTCAGCTCGCGACCGGATGATCCTGCAGCGCGTTGGCCAGTGCCGCTTCCAGTTCCTTGGTCAGGTAAGGCTTGACCAGCACCACGCCGGCACGGAACGCGTCGGGCAACTCGTGCGGCGCCATGCCGGTGGCCACCACGAACGGCAGCCCCTGCGCGGCCAACCGTTCGGCGACCGGGTCACTGGTTTCGTGGTGGGCCAGGCGGTAATCCAGCAGCACGATCTGCGGCGAGGCGGTGTCCACCAGGCGCAGCGCGTCGGCCACCGTCGCCGCGGTACCCACCACGATCGCGCCCGATTGCGCCAACTGCATTTCCAGCAGCGTTGCGCTCATCTCGTCGTTTTCGACCACGAGTATCCGCAGGCCCTGCAGCGCGTTCATCCCGTTTCCCTGTATGGTTCAGCGCTGTCAGTATAGCGTCGCGTCCCCATGAAGGCCGGGGCACGAGTGAACCGTTCAGGCCTCCCCAATCCCGCCGAGTTTGTATACACTACGCGGCCAGCCAGCCGAAGTGGCGGAATCGGTAGACGCAGCGGACTCAAAATCCGCCGCCCTTAAAAGCGTGTGGGTTCGAGTCCCACCTTCGGCACCATGGAATCCAGAAGGCCAGATCGAAAGATCTGGCCTTCTGCTTTTTCGGGCTTACACCAGCCGCAGCACCGGCCCCGCGCCCGGCCCACCCGACTGCGCCGCGTGGCGCAGGGCCTGGGTTACGGCGCCGTCGACGCGGAACGCGGCCACGGTCTGCAACAGCTGGGTCGCCTGCTCCTCCATGCTGCGTGCCGCTGCGGAGGCTTCTTCCACCAGCGCCGCGTTCTGCTGCGTGCTCTGGTCGATGTGCTCCACCGCCTGGTTGATCTGCACGATGCCGTCGCTCTGCTGCTGTGCGCCGGTGCTGATGCGCGCGATCAGTTCATCCACGCGGCGGACGCTGGCGACGATTTCTTCCATCGTGCGCCCTGCACTTTCGACCTGGGCGGTGCCGGTGCCCACGCGGTCGACCGAGTCGTCGATCAGCTGCTTGATCTCCTTGGCCGCGCCGGCCGAACGCTGCGACAGCGAGCGGATCTCGGCCGCCACCACGGCGAAGCCGCGCCCGTGCTCACCGGCGCGCGCCGCCTCCACCGCTGCGTTCAGGGCCAGGATGTTGGTCTGGAAGGCGATGCCGTCGATGACCCCGATGATGTCCACGATGCGGCGCGAGGACGCGTTGATCAGCGCCATGGTGGCGACGACGTCGCTGACCACCCTGCCCCCCTGCGCTGCCACTTCCACCGCGCCTCCCGCCAGCTGGCTGGCCTGGCGCGCATTGTCGGCACTTTGCAGCACCGTGCTGGTCAGGCCCTGCAGCGACACCGCGGTCTCCTCCAGCGACGCGGCCTGCTGCTCGGTGCGCGCGGACAGGTCGCTGTTGCCCACCGCGATCTCACTGGCGCCCAGCGCGACGGCATCGGCGGCAACGCGGATCTGGCCGATCATGCTGCCCATGGTCTCGACCATGGCGTTGATCCCTTCGCACAGCGCGGCGATCTGCCCGCTCTTGTCGTGGGTGTCGATGCGGCCGCTGAGATCGCCGGCCTGCGCGGCACTCACCACCTCGCGGGTCTGTGCAACGGCAGCGGCCAGCGCCTGCGCATCGCGCACCTGGGCGGAGATGTCGGTGGCGTACTTGACCACCTTGAACGGCTTGCCGTTCATGTCGAAGATGGGGTTGTAGGACGCCTGGATCCACACCTCGCGGCCGCCCTTGCCCAGCCGCCGGTACTGGCCGGCGTCGAACTCGCCACGCCCCAGCTTCTGCCAGAACTGCCGGTACGCGTCACTGCGTGCGTACTCGGCATCGGCGAACAGCGAATGGTGCTGGCCGCGCACTTCCTCGAGGCTGTAGCCCATGGTCGAGAGGAAGTTTTCATTCGCGGACAGGATGCGCCCGTCCAGGCTGAACTCGATCACCGCCTGCGAGGTGTTGATCGCGGCGAGCTGGCCGGCGAAATCGGCGGCCTGCATCTGCTGGGCGGTGATGTCGGTGGCGAACTTCACCACTTTCACCGGCCGGCCAGTGCTGTCGAACACCGGGTTGTACGAGGCCTGGATCCAGATTTCGCGACCGCCCTTGCCCAGCCGCCGGTACTGCCCGGCATCGAATTCGCCGCGACCGAGTCGGGCCCAGAACTCGCGGTAGGTGCTGCTGCGTGCGTGCTCGGGGTCGACGAACATGGAATGGTGATGCCCGCGGATCTCCTCGAGCGTATAGCCCAGCGTCTGCAGGAAATTGTCATTGGCCTGCAGGATGGTGCCTTCGAGGTCGAACTCGATCACCGCCTGCACACGGTGCAGTGCGGCGACCTGCGCCTCCAGCTCGGCATTGCGCTGGGCGAGGGCCGCGTTCGTCTGGCGTGTCGCGCGCGGACTGAACGCCAGGGCGCCCAGCGAGCGCAGGAGTGAGGCGGTTGCGGAATCGCTGCTGCGAGCGGCCGCCGGTGGCTGAATGGCTGCGGTGGTCATCGATGTTTCCTCGGTTCCAACAAGCTCAATGGGCTGCGCCGGGCCCGATGCCCGACGAAGTACGCAGTACGCTTGGGGACTCACGAAGACCGTCCTGGGGGCTGACGTTCCTTCCGTGGGGTAAAGCGATACAACAGGTTGCCCTCAGTAAGCGGCGGTCAACGGAAAAACTTTAATACCGGCGGGATCAACGACGACGCCCCGACCCCGCCCGGCGCCCCGCGCACCTCTCCCCCAGCGCCCGCGCCAGCTCCTGGGCCGGCTGCACATGGAACATGCGTGCATATTGAGCGGCCATCCGACCGAGGTCCCAGACCCCGAAACGCGAACAGATGCTGGTTACGGTATCCCCTGTGCGGGCCGAGCGCAGCTCGCCCCGGATCGCGTGCAGCCGCTCGATCAGGTAGAAATGGTGCGGCGCCATTCCGTACAGATCGTCGAACGCGCGGTTCAGCGAGCGCTGCGAAACGCCCACCGCGAAGGCGATGTCCTGGAAGGCGGCCTCGCCGCGCAGGCTGCGCTGGATATGCTGCACGCCCCGGCTCACGATCTCCCGGCGTGGCAGCGGCGGGCGCCCTCGCCGCGCCGGGCCGGACCCACCGGTGGAGTGCCGGTGGCACTGCAGCACCGCCGCCGCGAGCTGGGCCGCGAAGGCCTGCCGTGGCCCGGCCTCGGCGAAGGCGTCGGGCCTGGCCTCGCGCACGTCGAACGCCCGCTGCACCATCGCGGTGACGTGCCCGACCATCGCCGCTGTCGTGGTGATCGTGCCCGTGCGGTACAGGCGCGGCACGTCCAGGCCATCGACCCGCGCCGCCTGCTCCATCAACAGCCGCTCGCCCAGGTCGATCCCAAGGAACCGGGCCGGCACCCGGGTGAACCCGTGCAGCTCAACGCGTGGCGCCAGCCAGGTGAAGCTGTCCTCGCCGAGCAGCTGGCCATCCAGGGTGGTCTGGCTCCCGGGCAGCGCCAGGTACACCCCGAAGTGGCGGTCGTGCGGAGCACCGTGATAATGCACCGGCGCGCCATCGATACCATGCAGCAGGGTGGCCTCACCCAGTTCCAGGCAATTCAACAGCCAGGCGTCGTCGCCGCGACCGGTCACCCGCATCTCGCCGTCGATGCCCTTGACGGAATTTGAATATGCCTCGAAGTCCGAAAATATCAGCGCAGGCATGTGGTCCAAGGGTCGTGGAGTTAATCAGGCGATGTTTGTCGAAGGCAATCGTCCTGAGCCTCGCCGTGCGGGCGGGGGTTACTCTACGGCACGTGAAGACAGGCGTGCACGCCTGAAGGTCATGGTGTATTTCCCATGATTTGGCCAACTTTACGTAGCGAGCAGGAAATCCAAACAGTAAGAATCAGCACGCCTCGCGACGGGGTGCTGGACGGTGGGGACTGCCCAGCACCCTGTTGCAGGAATTGATACTGCATCGAATCTGTCCAGCACATTATCGCCAGTAATTACGCAGCCCAGTCCCACCCGGGTTCCTGCATTTACTTGCGCGTGCCGCCGCACTGGCTGCGGAAGGGTATCGACCCGGCATCGGCCCGCTTGAGTGCAGGGGTGATCGGCGGCACGGCGAAAAACTGACCGGTTCAGCCCGGACCACCCTCGCTGATCTCGGCGTCGAGGTCGCCGTCGCCCGGATCGAGCGGCTCGGCACCGCCATGGGCAGGCGCTTCCACCTGCACGTTGTTCCGGCCCAGCGCCTTGGCGCGGTAGCACTGCGCATCGGCGGCGGCCACCGCTTCGTCCACGCTCATGCCGCCGTGGATCGCGGCGATGCCGATGCTGGTGCCCACCTGCAGCCGATCGGCGCTCCACGGCACGCTCAGCGTGCGTACCGATTCGAGCAGGTCGCTGGCGATCCGGCGCGCGCGCCGCAGCGAGCACCCGGCCAGGATCACCGCGAACTCATCCCCCCCCACCCGCGCAACCACGTCCGAATCGCGCACGCCGTTGCGCAGCACGTTGGCCACCGCCCACAGCATCGCATCGCCGGCCAGGTGGCCATGGTTGTCGTTGATCGGCTTGAAGTTGTCCAGGTCGATGAACATCAGCGACGCCGACTGCCCGGTGCGCGCCACCCGGGTGATCGCTTGCTGCAGGTGCGCTTCGAAGCCGCGCCGGTTGCTCAGTTCGGTCAGCGGGTCCACCTCGGCCAGGTGCCGCGCTTCGCGCTGTCGCGCGCGCTGCTGGGTCACATCACGAATCACCCAGACCGCGCCGCTGACCCGCCCGTCGCCGTCCTGCAGCCAGGCCCGAGTCACATCGACCGGCACCAGGCGGGCACCGACCGACAGCAGCAGGTCCGAGTGCAGGTCCACCGCATTGCTGTCCGGATCCAGCAGCACGGCCAGGTCCAGCGGCGAGCGTGGCGCGTATTCGGTGGTCAGCTCCATGACTTCCTGAACCTGGCTGCCGGTCAGCGGCGTGGCGCCCTCCCCGGCCAGCGCGCGGGTGGCCGCGGCGTTGGCGTACTGGACCTGGCCCTGCAGGTCCAGGGTGAGCACCATGTCGGCCACCGCGTCGAGCGTGACCCGGGTACGCTGTTCCGACTCACGCAGCTGCTGCCCGCTGAGCCGCTGTGCGGTGACATCCTGGATCTGCGAGACGAAATGCAGCGGTTCACCGTGCGGCGCGCGCACCAGCGACACCGACAATCGGCCCCAGACCACGTTGCCGCCCTTGCCCAGGTAGCGCTTGTCCATGTGGTAATGGTCGCGCCGGCCCGCCAGCAGGTCGCCGACCAGGGCCAGGTCGGCATGCAGGTCGTCGGCATGGGTCAGGGTCTGGAAATCGATGTCGAGCAATTCGGCGCGGGTGTAGCCGAGGATGCCGCAGAGCGCGTCATTGACATCCAGCCAGCGGCCTTCCAGCGACACCAGCGCCATGCCCAGCGCCGCCGAATTGAAGGCGCCGGCGAACTTCTCGGCGGACACGAAGGCCTGCTCGCGAATTTCCAGCAGCGGGGTGATGTCCACGGCCATGCCGACATAGCCGAGCCGCTGCCCGTTGCCGGAATCCAACGGGCTGATCGACAGCCGCACCTGCCGGTGTTCGCCGTCCTTGCGCACGAAGGTCCACTGGTGTGACCAGGTGCCATGCGCGGCGTGCGCGGTCAGCGCCTGGAACACGGTGGGTTCGCGACCGTCGGCATCGGCCAGCGGCTGCAGGAAGTCCTGCATCTCCAGCACATCGTGGAACAGGCCGGGATCGACCCGGCCGATCACTTCCTCGGGCCGGTAGCCCAGCAGCTTCTGCGCGCCGGAATTGAACAGGTTCACCACCCCGTCGGGATCGGTGGCGATCACCGCCACTTCGTCCGATGCATCCACCACTGCCTGCAGGCGCTGGCGCATGTCGGCCGCGTCCTCGCGCGCGTTCTGCAGGTCGCTGACGTCGGCGTGCGCGCCGGCCATGCGCAGCGGCCGGCCGTCCGCGTCCCATTCGTAGACCCGACCCCGGTCCTGGACCCAGATCCAGCGCCCGCTCTTGTGGCGCATCCGGCACAGGCTTTCGTACTGCGGCGACCGGCCATCCAGGTGCTCGCGCAGCAACGCGTCCGAGCCGGCGAGATCGTCGGGATGGACCAGCCGCAGGAAGGTCTGCGGGGTGATCGGCGCCAGCTCCTCGCGGGTGTAGCCGACGATCTGCGCCCAGCGCTCGTTGACCCGCAGCTGGCCGGTCTGGCAGTTCCACTCCCAGGTGCCCATTGCGGTGCCGTCGATGATCATTTCGAGCCGCCGATGCCGTTCGGTCATCTCACGGAGCGCGCGCGACAGCGCCGCGCTGCCATCGCTGGCATCGTCGTCGTGGCCCGGACCCCGTTGGCCTGCCTGAATATCCGTCATCCAGCCTCCCGCTGCCGGTACAGCGTACCGGCATTCCACGGGAAACGGAGTCAAGCCATCATCACCCCCGGCCGGGCGTCCGCTCAGCCGCCGCGCTTGGCCCGGGCGAAGGCGTCGGCCAGCGCGTTGTTGGCCGGCGGCGCGCTGCTGCCCGGG
>NZ_CAUQPH010000153.1:0-7889 GCF_963519925.1 uncultured Stenotrophomonas sp.
GATGGTAGTGTGGCTCAAGCCATGCGAGAGTAGGTCATCGCCAGGGTTTACACCCAAAAACCCCGCTGCTCACGCAGCGGGGTTTTTTCTTTGCCCCGCCTGGCGCAGGCGTGCCGACCAACGGTCGGCACCTACCGCCCGGATCCGTACCGGGCAGGCCCGGATCCGTGCCGGGAACGGCCGGACTCGTGCCGGGCACGCGGTAGGGTCGGTTCCCAAACGACCGCCGATAACGGTAATCGGCACGGTGACGCATGGAACCACGTCGAAAACGTCTCGCCTGCGTTCGCGGTCATGCCTCAACGGGGCAATCACTACCCCGGCAGTCATCGGCCTACCGGAACACTGCAACCGCCTCGGTCAGGGCCGCAGCCTGCTGCTCCAGCTCGCGCGCCGCGGCGCTGGCTTCCTCCACCAGGGCAGCGTTCTGCTGGGTGGCGTGGTCCATCTGCACGATGGTCTGGTTGATCTGGTCGATGCCGGCGGCCTGTTCCTGCGATGCTGCGGCGATGTTGGCCATGATGCCGCTCACTTCCGCCACGCTGCCGACGATATCCTGCATGGTGCTGCCGGCGTCCCGCGCCAGGCGCGCCCCATCGGTAATCTGGTCGACGGAGGCGTCGATCAACTGGCGGATCTCGCGTGCCGCGTCAGCGGCACGCTGCGCCAGGCTGCGTACCTCGCTGGCGACCACGGCAAAGCCGCGGCCCTGCTCGCCGGCACGCGCTGCTTCGACGGCGGCGTTCAGCGCCAGGATATTGGTCTGGAACGCGATGCCGTCGATCACCCCGGTGATCTCCGCGATCCGGCGCGACGCGCCCTGGATGCCATCCATGGTGCTGACCACGTCGCCCACGACGCGGCTCCCGCGTCCCGCCACGTCCTGCGCGGCTTGGGCCAGCGTGCTGGCCGTGCGGGCGTGATCTGCGTTCTGGCGTACGGTAGCGGTCAACTCCTCCATCGAGGACGCCGTCTCCTCCAGATGCGCGGCCTGGCGCTCGGTGCGGATGGACAGATCGTTGTTGCCGCTGGCGATCTCGGCTGCTGCAGTGCTGATCGACGCCGCGCCTTGCCGGATACCTGCCACCATCGCGCCGAGTTGCAGCGCCGTCGCAGTGGCGTCGCGCTGCATGGCCGCGAATGCGCCCTCGTAATCGCCCTGCATGCGCTGGCTTAGATCGCCGTCCGCCAGTGCCGCCAGCACGCGCCGGACATCGGCGACGGTGCCGTCCAGCTGCGCAAGCAGCTGGTTGATGCCACGGGTCAGCCCGTGCATGAACCCGGCCTCGCCCTCGCGTTGCGGGAGCCTGCGTGCAAGGTCGCCGCGGGTGGCGCCGGTGACGATGTCGGCGACGGCGTTCTCGAGCAGCAGCTCGTCGGTGCGGTCGTGCCACTCGACCGCAAACCCCAGCCGCGCGCCGGCACTGTCGTACATCGGGGTGACGACCTGGGCGAAGTGCACTGGTCCGATCCGGACGCGCCCATGATGGGTCGCCTGCAGGCCGTCGAGGATCGCGCGGATGCGATCCGGGTTGGCGTGGAAGCGATGGATGCTGGTGCCCAGCAGCTGTCCGGCGTCGAAATCGGGGAACGCTTCGCGCAGGCTGGCCTGCTGGTTGCGCAGCAGGCGCACCACGGCGGGATTGGCGTAGCGGATCACATGCTCGGGGTCGGCGATCATCACGGCGGTGCGCGAGACCTCGAGCGCTTCGCGCAGGGTGGCATCGCGCGCGGCTGCACCTGCGTCGACGAAGCGCTGCTCCTGCAGTTCTGCAAGGCGTTGCGTAAGTCGCTGCACGTCGGCAGCGTGAGCGAGCTCACGACGATGTTGCCGGATGGCGAGCGCCAGCAGGCTACCGCCGGAGGCGGCGGCGAGCAGGGGAAGCAGGGGCATGGTGACTCCAGGACAGGTTGGGCTCAGCGCCCATCGAAGCGGTGCGCGCGCGTGGCTGCGATGCCGGTGCGCAGTGCGAAAGATGGCGGCAGGAAAGCGGAGGCGGATGACACACGGCTTCGCTATCGGCGGAGCGGGCGACGACACAGGCGCGCTGCGCGCGCCTGCTGCATCGGTATCGGAAGCGTTGCTGCAATGTTGAGTGCGACACGGTGTCGCAGGCGCGTCAAGCGCGTGTCGACCAACGGTCGATACCTACCTGGCCAGGAACCTTGCGATCACGTCGGCCACGACCTGCGGGTGTTCCATGTGCAGGTGATGGGTGCCGGGGAATACGTCCAGCCGGCCATCGCGCAGCAGTCGGATGCGGTCGCTGCGCAGCGGCTCGGGGTAATAGCTCTGCGCCGGGGTGGCGTAGATCACCTGGGTCGGGCATTCGATCGCGGCGAGCAGGTCGTCGATCTGCGCTTCACTGAGCCGCATTGCGGTGGGCAGCATCAGGCGCTGGTCGCTGCACCAGCTGTAGCCGCCTTCCACGGGTTTGACCCCGCGCTCGACCAGCAGGCGTGCGCACGGCTCGCTGAGCTGGTTCGCCATCATCCGCGCCCGTACCGGCGCAGCGAGGTCGGCGAACACGCGCAGCTTCTTCGATGGCAGGGCACGCGCGGCGCGTACATGTTCGCGCAGGCGCTGTGCGGTCTCGTCCTCAGGCCCGCGCAGGCCGCCAAGTGCTTCGATCGCGACCAACCGCTCCACGCGTTCCGGCGCGGCTGCAGCGGTGAGGCTGGCGATGCCGGCGCCCATGGAATGGCCCAGCAGCGTGAAGCGCTCCCAGCCCAACGCATCGGCGACATCGAGTACATGGCAGATCGCACCGGGAGTGTTGTATTGCGTGCCCGGCGGCAGGTGCGCACTGTGGCCGTGCCCGGGAAGGTCGATCGCGACCAGCTGCAGCGCTGGCAGCGCGGCGGCCAACGGAACGAAGCTGGCAGCGTTGTCGAGCCAGCCATGCAGGGCCAGCACCCGCTGGCCCGCGTCGTGCGTGGAGCGCAGGCCAGCCACGGCGCTGCCGGCCACCTGCAGTGCGAAGGGTTCGAGGATCATGCCAGCGTGGCGACGCTCAGCCGCGACAGCGCCAGCGCATGCGCCGGTGCATCGTTGAGGCAGGGGATGTAACGCATCTGCGCACCGCGCGCGGCGACGGTCTCGGTGAAGCCCAGCGCAACTTCTTCCAGCGTCTCCAGGCAGTCGGTGGCAAAGCCGGGACAGACCACGTCGATCCGTTTGATGCCCTGCTCGGCCATCGCCCACAGGGTCGGTTCGGCATACGGCTGCAGCCACTTTTCGCGGCCAAAGCGCGACTGGTAGGTCAGTTGCCACTGGTCGTCCGCGAGCCCGAGCGCCTGCGCGATCGCCTGCGCGCTGGCTTCGCAGCGCTGCGGGTAGGGATCGCCGGCATCGGCCAGGCGCTGGGGAATGCCGTGGAAGGAAAACACCAGCTTCTCGCCCCGGCCGTTGGCCTCCCACCACTGGCGGATGCTGCCGGCCACTGCGGCCACCCAGTCCGGGTCGACCGCGTAGTCGCGTACCAGGGTGACAGTGACACCGGGGTGTCTGGGCTGCCAGTCGCGCACCTGGTCTTCGATCGAGGCGGTGGTGGTGGTCGAATACTGCGGATACAGCGGCAGCACCACGATCCGACGCATGCCTTCGGCCGCCAGCCGGTCAAGTTCGGCGGTGAGGGCTGGCGCGCCGTAGCGCATGGCGTGGCGCACCCGCAGGTTGGGCATCAGTTGCTGCATGGCCTCGGCCAGGCGGCGGGTGTACACCATCAGCGGGGAACCGTCGGCCAGCCACACCTGGGCGTACTTCGCCGCCGAGCGGCCACTGCGCAGGGGCAGGATCAGTCCGTACAGCAGGGGTTTCCACAACAGCGGCGGGATCGCGACCACGCGCCGATCGCTGAGGAATTCCGCAAGGTAGCGACGCACCGCGGGAGCGGTCGGCGTTTCGGGTGTGCCTAGATTGACCGCCAGCACGGCGGTGTCGGGTGCGTCGATCATGGGTCCATTCTCGCAGGTCTGCGCGACGGTCGGGATGGAAAGACGCGATGACGGCCATCGAGCGCGTCGATCAGGCGGCGGATACTCATTGCGGATTCATCGGAACCCCACTAATTTCGGGGGAATCGATACCTTGTCGACCCCCTTCTGGAGTACCCATGCGCCGATTGACCCTTGCACTGCTGATCACCGCGAGTCTGCTGTCGACCCAGGCGATGGCCGGGCCGACCGAGGACCAGCGCTCCCGCAATGCGGTCCGCGTGTTGAACGATATCCAGGAAATTCCCGAGCAGGGGATTCCGGACAAGCTGCTGGACGAGGCGCGGGCCGTGGTGGTCATTCCCGACACGATCAAGGCGGGGCTGGTCATCGGCGGTCGCCGCGGTCACGGTCTGATGTCGATCAAGAATCCGGACGGGAGCTGGTCCAGCCCCGCGTTCATCAAGCTCACCGGCGGCAGCATCGGGTTCCAGGCCGGGGTGCAGTCGTCCGACGTGGTGCTGGTGTTCCGCAACGACCGCAGCCTGGACAACATCGTCAACGGCAAGGTCACGCTGGGCGCGGACGCCGGCGTCGCCGCGGGCCCGGTCGGGCGCAATGCGGCGGCCGCCACCGATGGCCAGCTGAAGGCGGAGATCTGGTCCTGGTCGCGGGCGCGCGGGCTGTTCGCGGGGGTCGCGCTGGACGGTGCGGTGCTGCAGATCGATGACCAGGCCAACCTGGACGCTTACGGCAGCAACACCACGGCGCGCATGGTGTTCGAGGGTCGGACGACGGCGCAGCCGTCGATGGACGTGGTCGCGTTCCGCGATCGGCTGGAAGAGGCGACGTACTCGGCGCGACAGAACCGGGGCACGGCCGGCAACGCGCCGGCGCCGCGTCCTGCGGGCCAGCCGCCGCAGCCGCAGCCGCAGGGGGCACCGGTGGTAGCTGAACAGGCAGGCACGGGTGCGACGACGGCGCCGTTGCAGGCGGTTCCGGCGCAGCCGGCCCCGCAGCAGGGCTTCCAGCCGGTGGGCGAAGGCGAAGTCCGCACCTAATCGCTGGACGGAAACTGACTTTCGTCACGCGCGCCGCCTGCCCGGCGGTGCGCTATGCTCAACTTCTTGTTTCCGGGTAATGCGAGCGGCACATCATGGGCAGTATGAGCTTGTGGCATTGGGTGGTGGTACTGGTCATCGTTCTGCTGGTGTTCGGCACCAAGAAGCTGACCAGTGGCGCCAAGGACCTTGGCAGTGCGGTCAAGGAATTCAAGAAGGGGATGCGCGACGAGGACAAGCCGACCGCGCACCTGAGCGATGAGTCGCGTCCCCAGGACCCGTCGACGACGTCGCAGAACGAGCACGACCGCGACCGTCGCTGATCAAGGCGGCACGCAGTGTTCGATATTGGGTTCAGTGAACTGCTGGTCATCGCGGTGGTCGCGCTGGTCGTGCTGGGTCCGGAGCGGCTGCCGAAGGCAGCGCGCTTCGCCGGGCTGTGGGTGCGGCGTGCGCGCAACCAGTGGGATTCGGTGAAGCAGGAGCTGGAACGTGAGCTGCACGCTGACGAGATCAAGCGGCAGTTCCGCGAGGCGCAGGATTCGGTGCGCGATACCGAGGCGCAGCTGCGTGCGAGCGGGGAAGCGGTCCGCCGCGAGGCCGAACACGTACGGCGGCAGGCGCAGGCGACCGGGGACGCTGTCGCGTCGGACGATGCGCCGGTGATGACCGGTCCAGCGCCGGGTTCGCCGGCCAGCGTGGCCCAGCATGTGGCAGCGCCGGAGCCGGAGGCTGCAGTGGACGCGCCGCGTGATGCGATGGCGCCGCCGGGCATCGATGGCCAGGCGCCGCGAGATCCCCCGCCGTCCACGCCGGAGGGTCCGCGATGAACGGCAACGAGAACCCGGAAAGCGGTCTGATCGAACACCTGATCGAGCTGCGGGCGCGCCTGATGCGGGCGTTGATCGGGCTGGGCGTGGTGCTGCTGGGGCTGATGCCGTTTTCGCGGCAGATCTATACGTGGCTGGCGCAGCCGCTGATTTCGCAGCTGCCGAACGCGCAGTCGATGATTGCGATCAATCCGGCGGGGGCGTTCTTCGCGCCGCTGAAGCTGACCTTCTTCGTGGCGCTGTTCGTGGCGGTGCCGTGGCTGCTGTACCAGCTGTGGGCGTTCGTGGCGCCGGGGTTGTATGCGCGCGAGAAGCGCCTTGCGGTGCCGCTGCTGGTGACGTCGGTGCTGCTGTTCTACATCGGCTGTGCGTTCGCGTACTTCCTGGTGCTGCCGGCGGTGTTCCACTTCCTGACCACGTTCCGTCCGGAGGTGATTGCGATCACGCCGGATGCGAATGCGTACCTGGATTTCGTGCTGGCGATCTTCTTCGCGTTCGGCAGCAGTTTCGAGCTGCCGGTGGCGATGGTGATCCTGACGCTGCTGGGCTGGATCACGCCGCAGCAGTTCAAGGAAGGCCGCGGTTACGCGATCGTGGGCATCTTCGTGCTGGCGGCGGTGCTGACGCCGCCGGATGTGGTGTCGCAGCTGATGCTGGCCATTCCGATGTGCCTGCTTTATGAGCTGGGGATCCACGCCTCGCGCTGGCTGGTGCCGGCGAAGAGCGACGAGCCGCAGGCTTCTTGATTCAGGCGCCAGGAGCGGCGGCGTTTCCGTAGTTACGTGCTTGGGCCGGGCGGCGGGCAGTCCCGCTCCGGGACACGCCGTGAATACGTCCTTGTAGGCTTGTCAAAAACATCCATGTTTTTGACAGTCCCTCCGGGGACTGCCCGCCGCCCGGCTCCTTCATGGATTGCGTTGCGCGGATCGGAAAGCAGCGACGCAGGGCGTCGCTCTACGGGATCTCATGCCGCGAAGATGTTGCCTGGGCCGTTGCTCGGCGGTACCGGCGGCGGGGCGCTGCGGGTGCGGTGGGCGAACATCTGCTTCCAGGCGGCGTACACGGCGCCTACGTAGAGCGGCATGATCACCGTGGCCATGGCCAGCTGCATGACGAAGGCGGCTGCGCCGACGCCGCCGACCAGCATGGCCAGCTGCATGACCACGACCACCAGGAAGTAGATGCACATCGCGGCGATCAGGCCGAGCAGCATGAAGACCGCCATGGCGCCGAAGTTGCGGATGCAGCCCTGCAGGCTCATGCGCAGGGCGTGCATGCCGCTTTGATGGTCGAACACCACCAGCGCCGGCTGGGTGAACATGGCCATGCTCAGCGCGACGAAGGTGCCGAACGCCAGCGCCAGCCACAGCAGGATGCGCATGACCGGCACGCCGGCCATCAAGGCCAGGGTCTGTTCGTTGCTCGGGGTGGCGCCGGACTGCTGCAGTTCCTGCATCTTGTGGAACATGTCGGCCGAGGCGGTCAGGCCTTCGGCGCCGAGCATCAGGTACAGCAGGGTGCCGAGCGCGATGATGGCGATCAGCTGGATCGCCAGCGGGACCAGCAGGTGGCTGACGCGGCGGTCGCGGATCGGCTGCAGCAGGTGCGCTGGGGTGGCGCGGTGGCCCTGGTCGACTTCGCTCACCGCGCACAGCATGCCGCCGAACACGAGCGGGCCGACGGCCACCGACACCAGCTGGCCGAGCACGCCGAGCCAGCTCGGCAGGGCTTGTGCGAGGACGAGGATCAGTGAACTGACCAGCATGCCGATCACGCCAAGGACGGCGAGCTGCAGCGGTGCACGGCGATACAGGGAAAACGCGTCCAGCAGCCATTGGGCGCCCGCCGAGGCGGGCAGCTTGCGAATGTCGCTCATACCATTCCGGAACAGGGGAGGAAGGGCGCGCGCGCCCCGGATCGATTCGATTATCCCTGTTTTCCGTGCCCCCCGCCTGAAGGGAAGGAGGTTCGGCGCCGGGCGGTCAGGCGTTGCGCGCCTGGCGCACGAAGCGGCGCAGCAGCTGGCGGGCCAGCGGGGCGGCGCTGACGCCGCGCGCGAGGC
>NZ_CAUQPH010000154.1:0-7868 GCF_963519925.1 uncultured Stenotrophomonas sp.
CGGCAGCGCCAGTGCGGCGATCACCAGCAAGGCCGCCGGCAGCGCGATGAAGGTGGCCAGGAAGTAGCGCCAGCGCGGGGCCCAGGTGCCGACCTGGAGCAGGCTCACCGGCATCCAGGTTTCCCCTGACGCATCGTCGGCGACCTTGGCCGCCACCTTGACCAGGTCTACTTCCACCGGGCCCTTGCCGGTGCGCGCGACGGCCAGCGCACGCGCCACCTCGTCGATCGCCGGATAGCTCGCGGGCCACGGGCTGGGCGCGGCAACGCCATAGGCGGTGAGCAGCGGCACGCTCAGCCACGGCGCCAGCAGCGGGCGCAGCTTGCGCCGGTCCAGCACGCACCAGGTCTGCGCCAGGCCGTTGGCAACCACGCCGTACAGCGCCAGCTGCCCCGGTTCCGGGTACGGCAGCACATGCACCCGCGCGGCCATGCTGGGGTAGCCCATGTGGCGCAGGAAGCCGGGGCGGGTGCGCCCCTCCTGCGCCCAGGCCAGGCCCAGCGCGGCGACCAGATAGGCTTCAGCCGGATCTTTCGCCCCGGCACTGGCGCGGTCGTCGCTGGCCAGGAAGAACGCCAGCGATTTCGGCTCGGCCACGTCATGGTGGTCCCAGCGACCGCTGTCGCCCAGCACATGCTTGAGCGGCAGGCGTGCGGGCGCGGTTTCGGCCTTGGTCGCGTTGTGCAGGTAGGGCAGTACCGACAGCACGAAGGCCTGCAGGTCGGCGCCGCGCGAACCGGTGCCCTGCCACTCCGCTGGCAGCAGGCCGGCCAGCGCCGGGGTGCGCGCCAGCGTGTCCAGCTGGGCCTTCTGCTCCACCAGTTTCTGTACGGCGGCGCTCAACAGCACGTTGTCCGGCACCGACACCAGCGGCAGGCGGTACAGGGTGGCGGCAACATCCGGGATGTCGGATTCGCCAGCATGGGCCGACGCGTCGTCCAGCAGCACCTCCGCTGGCGGGAGGCTCACGCCGGTCGGTGCGTCCACGGTGCTGTCGGAAGTTCCAGGCTGCATGCGCTTCGATCCATGAGGTCCTTGGAAATAGCGGCAGGAGACCGGGCAACTGTAGGGCGGACCGTTGGTCCGCTGCTGTAGATTCACCCGTGCGCGAAGAGCAGCGGACTGACAGTCCGCTCTACCGGCGTGGTCTGCGGGGTACGTTGATCGGGGCCGGTCTCCAAAAAAAAATGCCGCGGAGGCCGCGGCATTTTTCCGTCCGGTCAGGGCGCCTTCGGCGGTGCCCAGTCCTTCATGAAGGCAAAGAAGCGCTCGCGGTTGTAGCCCTTCGGCTGGCCCTTGTCGGCCTCCAGCTCGCCGGTGAACTGCGAGTGCAGCAGCGTGCCATCCGCGTCGAGCACGAACAGGTGCGGATAGCCCTTGATCGCCGGGAACTGCGACAGGAACGCCGCGTTCTCGTTGTCTTCGCTGTAGTTGACCTTCATCCACACGTAATTGGCATCACGGAAGCTGCGGATCTCTGCATCGCCCTCGACGAAGGCATCCAGCAGGTGGCACCACGAGCACCACTCGCCGCCCACGTCCAGCACGATGCGCTTCCCGCCCCACTGGGCCTCGACCTTGGCCGTGGCCAGGTCGGCGACCGGGTCGCGGGCCGGGTCGAACTGCGCGTTGAGCCCGGCGACCGCGGCGACATCCGCCGCGGCCGGGGTGTTGCCCGAGGCCACCGGCTGGCCGGGATCGGCCACCGGCGGCGTCTGTTCGGTGGTGTCCAGCGGCTGCGCAGGCGCGGCGGTAGGCGCCGACGGCGAACAGGCCGCGAGCAGGCCGGCCATGATCAACGGGAACCCCCACGCGTGCGTGCGCATTGCAGACCTCACTTGACGCCGTGCATCAGCTTGTTGATCAGCGGGGCGATCAGGAACAACAGCACGCCCGAGCCCATCAACGCCCAGAAACCGAAGGTGTAACCGGTCAGTGCGGACTCGACGGTCATCCCGCCTTCGCCGCTGACCGCACCGGCGAAAATACCGGACAGGTTGTTGCCGATGCCGGTGGACAGGAACCAGCCGCCCATGCCGAAGCCGACCAGGCGCACCGGGGCCAGCTTGGTCACCATCGACAGGCCGATCGGCGACAGGCACAGCTCACCGACCGACTGGATGACGTAAACCATGAACAGGGTCCAGAACGGGATCTTGCCGTCCACCACCATGCTCGACAGCGCCAACATCAGCAGCGCGAACGCCGCGCCGTTGAACAGCAGGCCCAGGCCGAACTTGCGCGGGATGGAGGGATTGGCACGACCCAGCTTGATCCAGATCCAGGCGATGATCGGGGCCAGGGTGATGATCGCCACCGAGTTGACCGACTGGAACCACGCGGTCGGGAAGGTCCAGCCGCCCAGGTTGCGGTTGACGATGTTGTCGGCCAGGAAGGTGAAGGAGCTGCCCGCCTGTTCGAAGAACATCCAGAACATCACGTTGAAGGCGAAGATGATCAGCATCGCGATCACGCGGTCGCGCTGAACCTTGCCCTCGCGGATGCCTTCCACCAGCAGCAGCGCGCCCAGCGCCACGAACAGCACGCCGAGGATCCAGGCCAGCGCGGTGGCGCCGGTGGAGAGCAGGAAATAGGCGACCGGAATGGCGACCAGCGAACCGATGAAGACCATCACCACGCGGCCCATGCCTTCGGCACCGGCCGGCGGTGCGCCAATGCCCTTCAGGCCGGCGCGGCCGACGTAGAACCAGGCCAGGCTGAGCAGCATGCCGATGCCCGAGGCGATGAACACCATCTTGTAGGACGGCATCGCTTCGGTACCGAATACCTTTTCGGCGAGGAACTGGGTGAGCACCGGGGCGATCATCGCGCCGACATTGATGCCCATGTAGAAGATGGTGAAGCCCGAATCGCGGCGCTCATCCTTCAGCCCGTACAGCTTGCCGACCATGGTCGAGATGTTCGGCTTGAACAGGCCGTTGCCGATGATGATCGTGGCCAGGCCGAATTCGAACACTTCCTTGTTCGGCATGGCGACCATGAACAGGCCGGCGGCCATGATCACCGCGCCGGTCAGGATCGATCGCTGGTAGCCCAGCACCCGGTCGGCCACATAGCCGCCGAAGATCGCCGCGGCATACACCAGCGCCAGGTAGGCACCGTAGGTGCGGCTGGCCGCAGCCTGGCCGGCCGAGTCGCCGTCGAAGAACTGGGCCACGATGTACAGCACCAGCGCCCAGCGGATTCCGTAGAACGCGAAGCGCTCCCAGAACTCGGTCATGAACAGCATCCACAGCGGGCGTGGATGGCCGAGGGTGGTCTTGAACTCCGGCAGCGCCGGTTCGGGAACGGATTTCGCGGCGGCGTCTACGCTCATGCGGGATTCCTGGGTTCGGTGGAAGACATGCACGTCCGATGTGCGAGACAACGCGGGAGAATCCCAGAACAACGGCGTTCACGTCAAATACACACCGATGTGTGCAGCTCACCGCATGGTCGCTGAACTTGCATCTGCAACTACCCGTGCCCGACCGCCAGCGCAGCAACGGCGGGGCCTCCCGCACCGTAAGGCGGTTGCGGCCGGCAAACATGAATAGGCTTATGGAGGACCGGGGTCCGCTCAGGCGTCCGGCGGCAGCGGGTCGTCGTTGCGGATCGTGGTGCGCACCTGGAACAGCTCCGGGAAGAAGGTCAGCTCGAGCGCCTGGCGCAGGAACCCCACCCCGCTGGAACCGCCGGTACCGCGCTTGAAGCCGATCACCCGCATCACCGTGCGCATGTGCCGGAAGCGCCACAGCTGGAAGGCCGTTTCCAGGTCCACCAGGTCTTCGCACAGCGCGTACTCGCGCCAGTAGCGGTCGGTGTTCTGGTAGATCCGTTCGAACACCGGGTGCAGCGCATCGTCGGCCACGTGCGGCTGCTGCCAGTCGCGATCGAGGTAACCGGCCGGGATGGCATGGCCGAACCGCGCCAGGTAGCGCAGGAATTCCTCGTACAGGCTCGGCGCGTCCAGCACCTGCTGCAGCTGCGCCTGGCCTTCCGGGTCGTGCGAGAACACCTGCAGCATCTGCGCGTTCTTGTTGCCCAGCAGGAACTCGATGTAGCGGTACTGCAGCGACTGGAAGCCCGACGACGGGCCGAGCACGTCGCGGAAGCCCATGTATTCCGACGGGGTCAGCGTTTCCAGCACCGACCACTGTTCGGTCAGCTGGCGCAGCACCAGCTTGCTGCGCGCCAGCACCTTCTGGCACTGCCAGACCTGGTCGCGCTGCAGGAAACCGATCGCCGCGCGCAGCTCATGCCCCAGCAGCTTCAGCCACAGCTCCGAGGTCTGGTGCTGGATGATGAAGAGCATTTCATCGTGATGCGGCGGGTTGGACAGCGGCTGCTGCGCCGACAGCAGCTGGTCCAGCCGCAGGTAGCCGCCGTAGGTGAGGCGGCCTTCCAGGTCGGTGTGGATGCCGGCTTCCAGATCGCGTTGGTTCTTGTCGACAGACATGGCGGGGACCGCTTGAGGGGGTGAAAGCGTAGCGCAGTGGCCGGATGCCTGCGCAGGGTGCACCCTACGCCAGGGTGTGGACCACGGGGCAGCCCCGTGTTCAGCGCGGGAGTGGCGACCCGGGAGCCCCGGCCAAGGCCCCCGCAGGACCGCGCTCATGCACCGTTGATGCAACTGAATACGTTGATGTTATTGGCCTTGCGGGCGTTTCGTGGGGTATACCGGGGGGCCCGCCGGCCAGTTCTTGCTGCGCCGCAGGACGGCTTTTTCATACGCCTTCCTTAACATGGCAATTCATATCATTTGTAACTTCCTGTCGAAGGTGCAGTACGCAATGACGGTTGCCGCTGAGTTCAAGATCGAATATCTCCAGTACCTGGACACGGACGGCACGCTCGTCCGCGATGACCTGCCCGAGGCCCTGCGCGATCCACGCGCACTTCTGCCGATGTTCAAGCAGATGCTGTTCGTGCGCGTGTTCGACGGCAAGTCGATCGCGTTGCAGCGCACCGGCAAGCTGGGCACCTACGCGGCCTGCCTGGGGCATGAAGCGGCCCATGTCGGGATCGGCGCGGCGATGCAGAAGGACGACGTGTTCGCACCGTCCTACCGCGAATACGGCGCGATGTTCATGCGCGGCGTGCGCCCGCGCGACGTGCTGATGTACTGGGGCGGCGACGAGCGCGGCAATGACTACGGCGGCAATGCGGCCAAGGACTTCCCGTTCTGCGTGCCGATTTCCACTCAGTGCCTGCACGCTGCCGGCGCGGCGCTGAAGTTCAAGCTCAACCAGGAGAAGCAGATCGCCGTGGCCGTGTGCGGCGACGGTGGCAGCTCCAAGACCGACTTTTATGCCGCACTGAACTCGGCCGGTGCCTACAAGCTGCCGCTGATCCTGTGCATCGTCAACAACGGCTGGGCGATCTCGGTCCCGCGTTCGGCCCAGACCGGTGCCGAAACGCTGGCGCAGAAGGGCCTGGCCGGTGGCCTGCACTGCCTGCAGGTGGACGGCAACGACCTGATCGCGGTGATGGCGGCCATGCTGGAGGCGCGCGACCGCGCGCTGGCCGGCGACGGCGGTACCGTGCTGGAACTGATGACCTACCGCCTGTCCGACCACACCACCGCCGATGACGCGCGCCGCTACCGCGACGACGCCGAGGTGAAGGACGCCTGGCAGCGCGAGCCGATGCTGCGCCTGCGCAAGTACCTGGTCAACGCGGGCGTGTGGAGCGAGGAAGAGGAACAGGCCTGGACCGTGGAATGCGGCAAGCGCGTGGATGAGGAAGTGAACCTGTACCTCAACACGCCGGTGCAGCCGGTCGAGGCGATGTTCGACTTCCTGTATGCCGATCCGCCGCAGGACCTGCTGGCCCAGCGCGCGCAGGCGATCGCCCTGGAGCAGCGCCATGGATGAGATCAAGAACGGCGCCTCCAGCGCGCAGACCAACGCCGCCGACAGCGCCGCCGTCGCGCGCGGAGAAGAAAGCATGACCACCACGCCCATCACCCTCATCGAAGCCATCACCCAGGCCCTGGCATGGGAGCTGGAACACGACAAGTCGGTGCTGGTCCTCGGCGAGGACGTCGGCGTCAACGGCGGCGTGTTCCGCGCCACGGCCGGCCTGCAGCAGCGCTTCGGCGCCGACCGCATCCTGGACACCCCGCTGGATGAAACCACCATCGCCGGCCTGACCATCGGCCTGGCCGCGCAGGGCATGAAGCCGGTGGCCGAAGCCCAGTTCGACGGTTTCATGTACCCGATGGTGGACCACATCGTCTGCCACGCCGCGCGCCTGCGTTACCGCACGCGTGGCCGCCTGCATTGCCCGATGGTGCTGCGCGTGCCGTGGGGCGGCGGCATCCGCGCGCCGGAACACCACAGCGAAGCCAACGAGGCGATCTTCACCAACGTGCCGGGCCTGCGCGTGGTGCTGCCGTCTTCGCCGCAGCGCGCCTACGGCCTGCTGCTGGCCGCGATCCGCGAACCGGATCCGGTGATCTACATGGAGCCCAAGCGCATCTACCGCCAGTACAAGGAAGTGGTGGTGAACGATGGCGAAGCGCTGCCGCTGGACGTGTGCTTCGTGCTGCGCGACGGCACCGACGTGACCCTGGTGACCTGGGGTGCGCAGGTGAAGGAAGCGCTGGAAGCGGCCGACAAGCTGGCTGGCGAAGGCATCAGTGCCGAAGTGATCGACGTGGCCACGCTGCGCCCGCTCGATTTTGCCACCATCGCCGAATCGGTGGCCAAGACCGGCCGCTGCGTGATCGTGCAGGAGGCCCCGAAGACCGCGGGCTTCGGTGCCGAGATCGCCGCGCGGCTGGCCGAGGAATCGCTGTACGACCTGCTGGCGCCGGTCGAACGCGTCACCGGCTACGACACCCACATTCCGTTGTTCCGCCTGGAAATGAAGTACCTGCCCAGCGTGGACCGGATCGTGAGCGCGGCCAAACGCGCGGTGGCGGCGGGCTGACATGCGGGCCAGACTCTTGGGCCCGTACCGCAGCCAGTACCCCAACCCGCTCCGGTTCCGTACCGGCCAGATCGTCGAACTGGGTGTTCGTGACGAGGAATGGCCGGCGTTCGCCTGGGTACGCACCGACGACGGGCGTGCCGGCTGGGCACCGGTGGCGTGGTTGCAGATGCTGGACGATGGTCGCGCAGAGGCCCTGCGCGACTATGACGCCCGCGAACTGGACGTGGACAGCGGTGAAATGGTCAAGCTGCATCATGAACACGGTGGCTGGTGGTGGTCCGAGCGCGCGAACGGCGCGACGGGCTGGCTGCCGGCCCGCGATCTCGAACTGCTGGAAGAGAACTGCACATGAGTGAGAACAAGAATTTCCACCTGCCCGACCTTGGCGAAGGCCTGCCCGACGCAACGATCGTCGAGTGGTTCGTCAAGGAAGGCGACGTGATCAAGCTGGACGAGCCGCTGGTCTCCATGGAGACCGCCAAGGCCGTGGTGGAAGTACCGTCGCCGTTCTCCGGCAAGGTACTGAAGCTGGCCGGCGGTGCGGGCGACATCATCCCCACCGGCAGCGTGCTGGCCCAGTTCGAACTGGACCCGAACCTGCCGCAGCGCGCCGATGGCCAGGACACCGGCCACAGCCACGGGCATGCCGCACCCTCGCCCACGCCCAGCACCGGCCAGACCGCCGCGGCGCAGCCGGACAAGGTGGTGGCGTCCGATGAGGGTGGCGAGATCGCCAAGCCCGGCGCCGAGCGCGATGACGCCGGTACCGTGGTCGGCGCGATGCAGAGCTCCAATGCCGTGCACGCCGAGCAGGCGGTGGCGGTAGGAGGGGTCAAGGCCGTGCCCGCGGTGCGTGCCACCGCGCGCAAGCTGGGCGTGGACCTGAGCCGTGTGCGTGCCACCGGCGCCGACGGCGCGGTGACCATGGC
>NZ_CAUQPH010000155.1:0-7754 GCF_963519925.1 uncultured Stenotrophomonas sp.
ATCACAGGACGGGACCTGCGACGGGCTAAGGGCGTGTCCGGCCAGTGTGCGCAGGGCCTGCAGGGCATCGGCGTCGAGCAGCTGGGCGTGCGGTTGCAGGCCACCGGTGCTGGCACAGGCGGCCAGCGCCAGCGCCAGCACGGACAGCAGCGCCGGCCGCAGCGGGCGCAGCAGTGAAGTGCGATCAGTTTGGGAAGTCATGGCGTCGTCAGGGAGTCGCGAACACGGGTCAACAGGGAAAGCAGCAGGTCGCGCTCGTCGGCGGACAGGTCGCGCATGGCGTCGTCCATCACCGCGTCGCCGCGCTGCTTCAAGCGGGCCCACAGCTGGCGGCCCTCGTCGGTAAGTACGATCTGCAGCGCCCGCCGGTCCTGCGCATGCGGCTCACGGCGCACGCACCCCAGCGCTTCCAGCTTGTCCAGCAGGCGGGTCACCGCGCTGGGCACCTGGTCCAGCGCCTGGGCCAGCTCGTTGGCGGTGCACGGCGCGCGGAACGACAGCACCTTCAGGCCCAGGTAGTGGGTGAAGCCGATATCGAGGTTTTCCTCGGCCATCGAGACATCCAGCTGGCGCATCAGGCCATCGCGGACCTGGCGCAGCAGCAGCCCGAGGCTGGGCGGGGTGGTGGGGTCGGGGCAGATCATGGGGACGCACTTTACTTCCGGAAAATATATTTCTCAATGGAAATATTCGATCTGGAAGCAAATGCAGTGTTGCCCCGTTCAGAACAGTGGCGTCGGAGGCGGATTTCTTCACGCGGCTTGGCATCCCGGGCCGCATCCGGATAATCAACCGCCTGCGAGGGCGACAGCCGTCGCCGTCCCTTGCCACAGGTAACAATCCCGCATGACCGATCTTGCCCGCCCCGCCTTCCACGGCTTTGAACAGCTGCCCCTGCGCGAGTACGCCGAACGGGCGTACCTGGACTATTCGATGTACGTGGTGCTCGACCGTGCGCTGCCGTTCATCGGCGACGGCCTCAAGCCGGTGCAGCGCCGCATCATCTATGCGATGAGCGAGCTGGGACTGAACGCCGCCTCCAAGCCGAAGAAGTCGGCGCGTACCGTCGGTGACGTCATCGGTAAGTACCACCCGCACGGCGACAGCGCCTGTTACGAAGCGCTGGTGCTGATGGCCCAGCCCTTCTCGTACCGCTACCCGCTGATCGAAGGCCAGGGCAACTTCGGTTCCACCGACGACCCGAAGTCGTTCGCGGCAATGCGCTACACCGAATCCAAGCTGACCCCGATCGCCGAAGTGCTGCTGGGCGAAATCAACCAGGGCACCACCGACTGGACCCCCAACTTCGACGGCACCCTGGAAGAGCCGACCTGGATGCCGGCGCGCCTGCCGCACCTGCTGCTCAACGGCACCACCGGCATCGCCGTGGGCATGGCCACCGACGTGCCGCCGCACAACCTGAATGAAATCGTCAGCGCGCTGCTGCATCTGCTGGATGATCCCGATGCCAGCCTGGACGCGCTGCTCGAGCACGTGAAGGGGCCGGACTATCCGAGCGCGGCCGAAATCATCACCCCGGCCGCCGACCTGCGCACCCTGTACGACACCGGCAACGGCAGCGTCCGCGCGCGGTCGACCTTCCTCAAGGAAGGCACCAACATCGTGATCAACGCCCTGCCCTACCAGGTGTCGCCGTCGAAGGTGATCGAGCAGATCGCCGCGCAGATGCGCGCCAAGAAGCTGCCGTGGCTGGAGGACATCCGCGACGAGTCCGACCACGCCAACCCGGTGCGGGTGGTGCTGATCCCGCGTTCCAACCGCGTCGATGCCGAACAGCTGATGGGCCACCTGTTCGCCACCACCGATCTGGAGCGCAGCTACCGCGTCAACATGAACGTGATCGGGCTGGACGGGCGTCCGCAGGTGAAGAACCTGAAGGCGCTGCTCAGCGAGTGGCTGCAGTTCCGCCAGGCTACCGTCACCCGCCGCCTCAACCACCGCCTGGAAAAGGTCGAGCGTCGCCTGCATCTGTTGGAAGGCCTGCTGGTTGCCTTCCTCAACCTGGATGAAGTGATCCACATCATCCGCAGCGAAGACGAACCCAAGGCCGCGCTGATCGCGCGCTTCGGGCTGAGCGATGACCAGGCCGAGTACATCCTGGACACCAGGCTCAAGCAGCTGGCGCGCCTGGAGGAAATGAAGATCCGCGGCGAGCAGGACGAGCTGGCCAAGGAGCGTGACAGGATCCAGTCGATCCTGGACAGCAAGGCCAAGCTGAAGAAGCTGATCCGCGACGAACTCACTGCCGATGCGAAGAAGTTCGGCGACGCACGCCGCTCGCCGTTGGTGCAGCGTGGCGCGGCGCAGGCGATCGACGAGTCGGAACTGGTGCCGAGCGAACCGATGACCGTGGTGCTCTCGGAAAAGGGCTGGATCCGCGCGGCCAAGGGCCACGACATGGACCCGTCCACCCTGTCCTACCGCGACGGCGATGCGCTGCTCGGCGCAGTGCGCGCGCGCAGCACCCAGCAGGTGGCGTTCCTGGACAGCGAAGGCCGCGCCTATTCCACGCTGGTCCATACCCTGCCCTCGGCGCGTGGCAACGGCGAACCGCTCACCGGCCGCTTCTCGCCGGCGCCGGGCAGCGCCTTCATGACCCTGGCCAGCGGTGAAAACGACACCCGCTTCGTGCTGGCGTCGACGCACGGCTACGGCTTCGTGACCCGCTTCGAGAACCTGACCGGGCGCAACAAGGCCGGCAAGGCGATGCTCAACCTGACCTCGGGTTCCAAGGTGCTGCCCCCGGCCGTGGTCGCCAACCCCGAGGCCGACCGCATCGTGGCGGTGACCAGCTCGGGCAACCTGCTTGCCATTCCGGCCACCGAGCTGCCGGAACTGGACAAGGGCAAGGGCAACAAGATCATCGACATCCCCAAGGCCAAGCTCGCCACCGAGCGCGTGGTCGCGGTGGTGGCGGTGGGCCCGGGCAACACCCTGCTGGTACGCAGTGGCCAGCGCACCATGAACCTGTCGTACAAGGACCTGGAAACCTACATCGGCTCGCGTGCCACGCGCGGACACCTGTTGCCGCGTGGCTGGCAGAAGGTGGATGGGTTGGCGGTGGAATGATCGCCCAAGAAAAAACCGGGGATTTCCCCGGTTTTTTTGTATCCGTTGCTGGCTGGCTTTTGGCTGGCTGGCAGTTGATTCCGCCCGACCAACGGTCGGGCGCTACCGGTGGGTGCCGACCGTGGGTCGGCACGCGGCGCATCAATGCGCCGGGGTGCCCTTGGATTCCATCTTGCTGGTCTGGTACAGCGCCAGCCCGATGCGCTTGATCAGGCCCAGCTGCTGTTCCAGCCACCAGGCGTGGTCTTCTTCGGTGTCCTTCAGCTGCACCAGCAGCATGTCGCGGCTCACGTAATCCTGGTGCTGTTCGCACAGCTTCATGCCGGCGGCCAGGTTGTCGCGCACGCTGTACTCGGTCTCCAGGTCCTTCTGCAGCATTTCTTCGACGGTCACGCCCGGCTCGAAAGCGTGCGGACGCATGTCCGGGTTGCCCCCCAGGAAGAGGATCCGGCGCAGCAGCGCGTCGGCGTGCTGGGTTTCTTCTTCCATCTCGTGGTTGAGGCGTTCGTACAGCGCGAACAGACCCTGGTCCTCGTAGCGGCGCGAGTGGATGAAGTACTGGTCACGCGCAGCCAGCTCGCCGCGCAGCAGTTCCTTCAGGCATTCAATGACCTCGGGGTGGCCTTTCATGGGGGGTCTCCAGTGAATCGATGGCGCCATGGTGCCCTATCCCGGAGCACCGTGATCTAATCGGAATCAGTTGCATGCGCAGGCGCAGGCGTGCGGGATGGGGGCCGGGACGGTTCCGGCGGACAGGAAGGCATTGCCGGGCGGCGCCCGGTGCTACGGGAGCATGGGATGCGTCGTTGGCTGATGCGGGTGCTGGTGCTGGTCGTCGTTCTGGCGGTTGTCGTGATTGGCGTTGCATGGGCGTTGCTGCGTGGCAGCCTGCCCACGCTGGAGGGCAGCGAAACCGTTACCGGGCTGCAGGCACCGGTCACGGTCAGCCGCGATGCCTTGGGCGTGGTCAGCATCGACGCCGCCAACGCGGCCGACGCCATGCGTGCACTGGGCTTGGTCCACGCCCAGGAGCGCTACTTCGAAATGGACCTGATGCGTCGTGCCGCCGCCGGCGAGCTGGCCGAACTGTTCGGACCGGCGGCAGTGGAGGTCGACCAGCGCATGCGCGTGCACCGCCTGCGTGCCCGCACCGACGCGCACCTGGCCGAGGCAATGGGCGACCATGCCGAGGTGCTGCAGGCCTACGTCGACGGCGTCAACCAGGGCGTCGGCGCGCTGCGGGTGCGGCCGTGGCCCTACCTGCTGCTGCGGCAGCAGCCCGCCGCCTGGTCGCGCACCGATTCGATCCTGACCGGCCTGGCCATGTATGCCGACCTGCAGGATCCAGGCAACCAGAATGAACTGGCGATGCGCCGCATCCGCGATGCCGTGCCGCCGGCCCTTTACGCCCTGCTCAGCCATGACGGCAGCGAATGGGATGCGCCCCTGTTCGGTGCCGCGCGCGGCAATGCGGTGCTGCCTGGCCCGGATGCGCTGGACCTGCGCAGCGGCAAACCCGCGCAACCCGCCACGTCCCGGGCGGAGACCGAGGTGAAAGGCAGCAACAACTTCGCCGTGGCCGGCGCCCTCACTGCCGACGGCCGCGCCATCGTCGCCGACGACATGCACCTGGGACTGCGCGCGCCCAGCCTGTGGTTCCGGGTGCGGCTGCGCTATCCGGACCCGCAGGCCGCCGGTGGCAAGGTGGATGTCAGCGGCTTCTCGCTGCCCGGCCTGCCGGCGATCGTGGTGGGCAGCAACGGGCACGTGGCGTGGGGCTTCACCAACAGCTACATCGACACGGCCGACTTCCGGCCGGTCGCCGCCGGGGAAACCGGCGTGCGCGTGCATGAAGAACGCATCCGCGTCGCCCATGCCGCGGACATGCCCCTTCGCGTGCGCGAAACCGCGTGGGGACCGATCCTGCACGAGCGCCCCGATGGCAGCGGCGAAGCACTGCGCTGGACCGCGCAGCTGCCGGGCGCAGTGCGCCTGGACTTCGCCGACATGGCCCGCGCCGCCGACCTCGACGATGCACTGGAGATCGCCGATCGCGCCGGCATTCCGACCCAGAACCTGCTGTTGGCCGACGCCCACGGCCGCATTGCCTGGCGCCTGCTGGGCACGCGCCCGGACCGGGCCGCCGACTGCCCGCCGGCCGGCATTTCCAGCACCGCGCCGGCCACCTGCGCACCCTGGCCGATCCGCAGCGATGGCGCACCGACACTCGTCGATCCTCCTTCGCACCGCCTGTGGACCGCCAACGGCCGGGTACTCGATGGCGCCGAGCTTGCCGTGGCCGGCAACGCCGGCTACGACCTGGGCGCGCGCGGTCGGCAGATCCGCGACGACCTGGACGCCAAGGCGCGCTTCACCGAAAAAGACCTGCTGGCGATCCAGCTGGACGACCGCGCGTTGTTCCTGGAACGCTGGTACACCCTGCTGCGCCAGGTGGTCACTCACAGCGACGATCCGGCGCTGCAGCGGCTGGAACGCGTGACCCGGCAGTGGGAGGGGCGCGCGTCCTCCGATTCGGTGAGTTACCGCATCACCCGTGGCTTCCGCGGCCGCGTGCTGGAAACGGTGTCGGACGGGCTGCTGGCGCCGGCGAGGAACACGCTGGGCGATGACTACCTGGAGCCGCGCCTGGCGCAGCTGGAAGGCGTGCTGTGGCCGCTGGTAAGCGAACGCCCGGCCCACCTGCTGCCGTCGCCGCATGCAAGCTGGGACGCGCTGCTGGCCGACGCGGCAAGGGGACTGGAAGGCGAACTGGCCGAACTGGGTCCCGATCTGGCCAGGCGTAGCTGGGGCGAGCGCAACACGGCCGACATCTGCCATCCGATCAGCCGCGCCCTGCCCGCCTTCGCCCGCGCGTGGCTGTGCATGCCGGCCGACCCGCTGCCCGGCGACAGCAACCTGCCGCGCGTGCAGGGCCCAGGCTTCGGTGCCTCGCAGCGCATGGTGGTCTCGCCCGGGCACGAAGCTGACGGCATCATCCACATGCCCGGCGGCCAGAGCGGCCACCCGCTGTCGCCGTTCTGGGGCGCGGGCCACGACGATTGGGTGCACGGCAGGCCAACCCCGTTCCTGCCGGGTGCAACGCAGTACACGTTGCGGCTGGAGCCGCAATGAACGGGAAAAACGGCGCCGGACATCGCGCCGCGACCCCTCGGCCCGTTGGTCAGCGGCGCGCGTTCCGCCTTTCCATCAGTGTCAGCAGCGGACCGGTCATGGCGGTGGTCACCAGCGCCATGATCACCAGCACCGCGAACAGGCGGTCGCCGAGGAAGCCCAGTTCATAGCCCAGATTGAGCACGATCAGCTCCATCAGGCCACGGGTATTCATCAGCGCGCCCAGCCGCCAGGCTTCCTGGTTTTCCATGCCGGCGCTGCGCGCCGCGCTCCAGGTGCCGAACAGCTTGCCCAGCGTGGCCACCGCGATCACCACCGCGCACAGCAGCAGGTCGCTGCCCTGCAGCGCATCGGCGCGCATGCGCAGGCCGGTCATGGCGAAGAACAGCGGCAGCAGCAAGGTCACTGCGAACGGCTCGACCTTGGCGACCAGCAGCGCACGCAGCTGCGCGTTGGACGACACCGCCACGCCGGCCGCGAACGCGCCGAACAGCGCGTGGATGCCCAGTACCTCGGTCACCAGCGCACTGCCCAGCGACAGCAGCAGCATGCCCAGCAGCCAGCGGCTTTCGCTGCCGGGGCGGATTACCTGGCGCGCGAACCACGGCTTGACCACGCCCAGCATCAGCGCGATGAACCCCACCACGCACAGCAGGCTGATGCTGGCCGGCACCCAGCCGGTAGCCTGCGCCGCCGCCACGATCAGCGCCAGCAGGCACCACGCGGTGGCATCGCCCAGCGCCGCGCAGGCGATGGCGGTCTGCCCCAGCGGGGTGTGCGTGATGCCGCGATCGGCCAGGATCCGCAGCAGCACCGGGAACGCGGTGATGCTCAGCGAAATGCCGACGAACAGCGCGAAGGCGGTGAAGCCCACGCCCTGCGGGCCGTGTTCGGGGTAGAGCCAGATCGCCAGCAGCACGCCCAGCACGAACGGCACGGCGATGCCGGCGTGGCTGACGGTGAAGGCGAAACGACGGCGGCCACGCAGGCCGCCGAGGTCGAGCTCGGCACCGGCCACCAGCAGGAACATCAACACGCCCAGCTGGCTGAGCATGCCCAGCGGCCCCAGCGAACTGGCCGGGAACAAGGCGCCGTGCAGGCCCGGCAGCAGGCTGCCAAGCACCAGCGGGCCCATCATCAGGCCGGCGGCCATCTCACCGATCACGGCCGGCTGGCCGAGCCGCTTCAACAGCGCGCCCGCGCCCTTGGCCACCACCAGCAGCACCAGCAGCTGCAGCAGGAACAGACCCAGCGGCGAGGCCAGGTGGTGGGCCCAGTCACTGCCCACCACCGGTTCGGCTTTCGCCGCTACGGCGGGCAGGTCCGGCCCGGCATAGCGCGCCAGCGCCAGGCCGATCACCAGCGGAATCCCGGCCCAGGCCAGGTAATGCCAACCCCATTTCATCCGCGGCACGTCGCCTCCGGTGTGTACGTCCATGAACATTCCCCAATGCATGAAAGGGGAATGTTACCCGGTAGCGCCGGCCGTTGGCCGGCCCGCATGAACGCTGCGACCGTTGCCAGGGCCGGCC